>JBBKXJ010000028.1:0-59874 GCA_037969395.1 Pseudomonadales bacterium | reverse complement strand
TGGCTGCGTCAGGCTTTCGCCCATTGCGCAATATTCCCCACTGCTGCCTCCCGTAGGAGTCTGGGCCGTGTCTCAGTCCCAGTGTGGCTGATCATCCTCTCAGACCAGCTACGGATCGTGGCCTTGGTAGGCTTTTACCCCACCAACAAGCTAATCCGACGCAGGCTCATCCAATAGTGCAAGGTCCGAAGATCCCCTGCTTTCCCCCGTAGGGCGTATGCGGTATTAATCCGAGTTTCCTCGGGCTATCCCCCGCTACTGGGTAGATTCCTGCGCATTACTCACCCGTCCGCCACTCGTCAGCGCCAAGGTCACCCCGAAGGGATCCCAGCGGCCTGCTACCGTTCGACTTGCATGTGTTAGGCCTGCCGCCAGCGTTCAATCTGAGCCATGATCAAACTCTTCTATTTAAGTTTGTTTGCATTCCACCGGTTAAGGCAGTCCGCTGGCGGATGGCTCCGCCGATTTCGTTCAGAGTAAAAACTCAACGTCATTTCCAACTGTCTCGCCAAAATCCAGCTCTTAATAAAAAAAGCATAAACCTTAGAAAAACAACAGGTTTTATGACGGGTTCTTGCTCTATGGCACTACCATAAAACAAGTACCCACACTTATTACTTGATTAATTGTTAAACAACAAATGCAGCGCTTGGCTTCATTTTTTTCGGCTTGTGTGCCGAAGAGGGGGGCATTATACGTGCGTATTCGCTTTGCGCAACACTAAATATGAAATAACCGTGAAAAATCTGAAAAAATTTAGAAACCACGCTGAAAGGCCCGTATCTAGGCCCAGCGCAGCAAGCGAAACTCCTTCTTTCCTCGCTTAAGCAGATGGAATTTGTTGAAAAGGCCATCCTCCGCACAAAGAGTTGCGTCGACGTTTTCGATTTTTACACCATTGACCGTCACGGCGCTGCCCTGAATAAACTTCCGGGCCTGCCCCAATGTCACTTCACCGCGCGGCGTGAGTGCCAGGCCGGTTTCAACTAACAGGTCAGTCAACTTTTTGGTGCTGGCTGACATAGCTGTACAGGGTAGCCCGTCCAATGCAAGTTGCACGCAGTCCTGCTCGGTTAGACGAGTAACGTCGCCCGAAAACAACACTTCACTAATGCGCTGCGCAGCTGCAACACCGGCGCTGCCATGCACCAGCCTGGTTACTTCTTTTGCCAATATCCCTGAAGCGGTGGGCCGGCCGCTACTGTCGGCGTCGGCCTGCTCTATATCAGTAATAGCATGCTGATCCAAAAAAGTGAAGTAACGCAGATAATCGTAGACGTCTGTGTCGCTGGTATTTATCCAGAACTGGTAGAAGGCGTACGGCGATGTTCTGCTAGCGTCCAGCCACACCGTGCCGCTTTCAGTTTTGCCGAACTTGCTGCCGTCAGCTTTGGTCACCAACGGCAGAGTAATGCCGAACACCTGTTGCTGGTTCATACGCCTGGTTAGATCGATTCCGCCGGTAATGTTGCCCCACTGATCGTTGCCGCCAATCTGCACACTACAGTGATAGCGTCTGTTCAACTGGGCAAAATCGTAGGACTGCAAAATCATATAGGTAAACTCGGTATAGGAGATGCCTTCACCTTCTCTCTCTATCCGTTGTTTGACGGATTCCTTTTGAATCATAGCGTTAATCGAAAAATGCTTACCCACGTCGCGCAGGAAGGTCAACGCATCGAGCGGCCGGATCCATTCCAGATTGTTCACTATCAGGGCCGCATGATCACCAGTGTCAAAATCCAGAAAGCGCTCGACCTGTTGCTGCAGGCGCTCAACCCAGCCTTCTACTATATCTTCCGTATTGAGACTGCGCTCAGCCGCTTTGAAACTTGGATCTCCGATTAAACCGGTAGCACCGCCTAACAGGAGTATTGGTCGATGTCCCATAAGTTGTAGACGTCGTAGTGCTAACAGCGGCACCAGGCTGCCTATATGTAAGCTGTCTGCGGTAGGGTCGAAGCCGCAGTAAATCGTGCGCGGCTCAGTCGCGAGATGTTGCTGCAGCTCATCAGGGCTGCTGACCTGTGCGAGCAAACCGCGCCATTCGAGTTCTTTAAGTAAATCTTTGCTGTGTGCAGACATAGCGCCTCCTTTTCGGCGGCCTGTAAGATACTCTTTAATTGTTGTTGATGACAACATGAGCAAGCTGCAGGTTTGTTTAAAGGAATATTCACGTCGTAACTGGAGACTTTCAATAAATTTGCTATACTCTTTTGCTGCTCACATTACTTGAGAAGCGTGATTTTTCAAGCCCTTAGTCGCAGCAATACTATAAATGAAACACCTCTCAACATTAACAAAAACTAGCGATCAAAATTCGGGCGACTGGCCACGCGTCCATCTCCTTGGCGTTGGCAGCCTGATGCTTTTTGTATTGGTGCTGCTGCTGTTCGTGCCGCCAAGTAATGTAGAGGCGGGACGCTCGACAGAACCGCCGTCCAGCAGTAAGCAATCTGATCCAGTTGCCGAAACCATTGCAGTAGAGGCCGACAAAACTACGCCCAAGCCTGCAACGCCTGCGCCTGTTGCGCAGCCGATTGAAGCGCCGGCGATCGTGGCTGAACCTGAAATTGACTGGCAAACGGTCACCGTTTCCAGCGGCGATAATTTGTCGCTGGTGTTCAAGCGAGTGGGTTTGACATCAGTCGATGTACTTGAACTGCTTGACACCTGCCCGGAAGCGAAGCGATTAGTTAAAATGCATCCGGGTCACAAACTCGCCTTTCATATTGAAAACAGCAAGCTGCAGCATTTGCGCTATGTTAAAAGCGCATTGGAAACTCAACAATTTTCGCGCAAAGGCGGCTACTTTGTTGAACAGACTATTTTTCGTGACGCTGAAAAGCGTCTGCAATATAGAAACGCACAATTAGAAGGCTCGCTATTCCTCGCCGGCCAAAAAGCCGGCCTATCGCAGAATACGATTATGCAGCTAGCCAACGTATTCGGCGGCGTCATTGATTTCGTGTTCGACCCGCGTAAGGGCGACTCGTTTAGCATAATGTATGAAGAGCTGTACCTGGACGGCGAAAAGATATCCAACGGTAAAATACTCGCTGCCGAATACATTAACCGTGGCAAAGCGATGCTGGCCTATCGCTATGAGGGTGACGACGGCGGGAGCGGCTACTACTCGCCCGACGGAATAAGTATGCAGAAAGCATTTCTACGCGCGCCGTTGGATTTTGCCCGCATAAGCTCGCCTTTCAGTTTGCGTCGCGTACATCCCATCCATAAAAGCATAAGGGCTCACCGCGGCATTGACTATGTCGCGCCAACTGGCACACCGGTATATGCTGCGGGCGATGGTCGCGTTGTCGCAGCCGGGTACTCTGCTGCCAACGGCAACTATATAGTGCTTAGCCACGGCCAAAAATATCAAACCAAGTATCTGCACTTATCGAAACTGCATACCAGCAACGGCCATAGTGTGGAAAAGGGCCAGATAATCGGCAAAGTAGGTGCGACTGGCTATGCGACCGGGCCACATTTGCACTACGAGTTTTTGGTTAACGGCGTGCATCGCAATCCGCGCACTATTTTGAGTAAATTACCAAAAGCAAATTCCATCGCCAGCAGCGAAATGGTGCGCTTTAAACAACAAATTGCCCAACTGCAGACCCAGCTGGCCGAACGTCAGCGCGTCTACGAACTAGCGGCGAACGAAACCAACGCTGTCGATAGTGATGATCGCGCATACACGTTAACCCAGTCGCTGATAGCGTCGAATAAATCTGACACGACAGCTTCCTCGAGGTGACCGCGAAGGCCGCACTCTTTATTGGAGTGATGTCGGGAACCAGTCTTGACGGCATCGACGCCGTTCTGGTCGACGCAACGGCAGAGCTTCGTATCGTCGCTCATTACTATCAAGCTTACGACGCGCTCCTGAAACAGGATCTGCTCGATCTGTGCGCGCCCGGTAACGATGAGATAGAGCGCATGGCGGTTGCCGACATAAAGGTGGCAGAACGTGTTGCCGCAGCGGTTGATACGCTCCTCAGCCAGTCCGGAACTTCGCATGCCAACGTCATGGCCATCGGCAGCCACGGCCAAACGATTCGTCACGCCCCCGCGCGCTATACACTGCAAATCGGTGACCCTAACCATATCGCACGATTAACCGGTATTACCACCGTGGCCGACTTTCGGCGTAAAGACATTGCCGCAGGCGGCCAGGGCGCGCCGTTTGT
The DNA here is from genome assembly GCA_037969395.1 of Pseudomonadales bacterium. Classification (GTDB taxonomy): domain Bacteria; phylum Pseudomonadota; class Gammaproteobacteria; order Pseudomonadales; family JAUIET01; genus JBBKXJ01. The sequence goes on along the minus strand of JBBKXJ010000028.1, from coordinate 55,678 downwards.
ACCAGCATTCCACCGCGCCATCTTTTCTGACGAGGCTAAATCACGCGCTATCGTCAATATAGGCGGCATGGCTAATGTCACCGTGCTCGTGCCCCGGCAAGCGTGTATCGGCTACGATACCGGGCCGGGAAATGTGTTACTGGATGCCTGGATACAGCAGCAGCGCGGTAAAGATTATGACGAAGGTGGCAGCTGGGCCAAACCAGGAACAGTGCACCAGGAATTACTGGAAAGCCTGCTTTCACACCCCTACTTCGCGCACTCTTTTCCAAAAAGTACCGGCCGAGAGCAGTTTAACTTCTGCTGGTTGGAACAACAGCTAGGCAAATTGAAGGTAACTCCGGTCGATGTGCAGCGCACGCTCGTTGAATTAAGCGCAGTGAGCATTGCCAATGCTATCGCAGCGCACGGTGCGATGAATGCCGTTTATGTATGTGGCGGCGGAGCGAAGAACATATTGTTGATGGACCGCCTGCAAGCAATTATGCCGGGCAGTGAGGTAACAACGACGGGCTCGCTGGGTATTGCACCGCAGTTGGTTGAAGCCAGCGCGTTCGCGTGGTTTGCGCAACAAACTTTGTACAAGCGTCCGATCGACCTATGCAGCATCACTGGCGCAAGCGACCCCGGCATCCTGGGTGGTGTCTACTACCCCTGATCGCTAAAAGTAAACGTACCCTTGCTGCTGCATCAGTCGCTGTTTTTCTTTGGGTCCGTTAGCTACTGTACCAACAAAAGGCTGCAAGGTTTTAGCGTCAATTTTTTGCACCTGCATCCAGGTTTCGCAAACGCGTATATCGACCACATCAAATGCCGACAGCTGTGCGGCTAAATCGACGAGTGCTTTATTTTGTCGATAATGACTCTGCTGTAAGGCCAGCGCTTCGGCGCCGTGCAAGATAAGCTTCACCGGCCGGCTGCCGGTGGCAAACTCAGCGCCGTTAAACAGCTGGTCTGCACGCTTTAAGATATCATGCAGTTCCGCTGCAGTGTGCAGTTCAATTTCCGCAATGTATGCTGTATTTGCTACTAAATCTTGCGCATAGTCTGGCCGTAGAGCTACTGGTTCGGCCAGCGTTAGCTGAGCGTCAAAAAAAATCGTCGCCGCAACCACGAATACGAGCAAGCGCACTCTTCGCCTGAACAGAATCAGACATCGCACGTTGTGACTAGACCGAAAAAGATGAGCCACAGCCGCAGGTGGTAGACGCATTCGGATTGGTAACGATGAATTTTGAACCTTCCAGGCCCTCGGTATAGTCGACCACCGCGCCGGCTAAATACTGGAAGCTGAGCGAGTCCACTAATAGCGTCACGCCTTGCTTATCAATTGCGGTGTCGTCATCAGCTACCAGTTCGTCAAACGTAAAGCCGTACTGAAAACCGGAGCAGCCACCGCCGGTGACGAAGACGCGCAATTTTAAATCGGGATTGCCTTCATCTTCGACCAGGCTGTGCACCTTTGCAGCAGCATGATCACTTAAGACTATGAGCGGTTGTTCGGTTTGTTCATTCACAGACATTGCCTACGCTTTGTTTACCCACTGGACTCTAACTAACCTGAACCAACTAACCTGCATCTTTAATTTTAACGACTGAATCAGTTTCACTGACTGCTTCAGCTACACCTTCAACGGGCATTTCTGCCGCGCCGCGTAACTCCTCATACGTATCTTCATCGGTATAGATCAGTTTGCCGTTAACTTGCGCGCCACGCATCATTTCCAGAATATTGTAATACACATTGCCTTCGACCACGGCATTACTCGCCAGTTCGAGATATTTGCCGGCATGCACGTCGCCTACTACACGGCCGTTAACGACCACATTTGGTACATGCACGTCGCCCTGAACACAGCCACCTTCCATAACGCGCATGGTGCCAGTTTCCTGGTCCAGCGCGATTAACTTGCCGTTGATCAAACCTTCGATCTCCATATTGCCGAGGAAACGAACATCGCCCTCGATTTCGGTGCTCTGGGCGATCAAGGTTATCGACCCACCCGCCGCACGCAGCCTGCTATTTTTTTTAAACCATACCATCGGCTCAAGCCTCCTGCGTTAACCAGCCAAATTTCTTTTCTATGTGCTCGCCTTTACCGCGCCCGGCTTTTTTGGCCCGCGCATCGATAACAATGGCTATACCCTGCGGCTCAAAGCCTTCTGGCAACAGCAGCGTACCTTGAATATTTTGGTAATACTTAAAGCGCACTCGTACTTTTTTGCCATCGATTTGTTTTGACACATCTCCTAACGACAGCACGCTTTCCTTGCCGTCCTGTTTGCCGGTGATATTGATGGTAGCGTAACCATACAGAACCTTGTGTTCAACGGCGAGCTGTTGCAGTACCAATTTCAGCTGGTACTGGCGTGGATTGTCTGATGCCACCAGATCCAGGCTGCGAATACGCAAACCGCGTTCTTCGGCAGTAGGAGCCATTAAGCCCTTATAAAAGCTGATCTCTTTTTTGAGCCCTGCGACTTTTTTATTCAGGCCTGCAATTTCGTCGCGTATGCTACCGTTTGCGCGCCGGTCTATATCTGCGTTCATACCTACCTGCGCTAATTCGCGCCGCAGTCGCTCATTATCGCCCGCGCTGCTGTCAACCACGCGCTGCAACACGCTGCGGTCTTCGATCAATTCGTAATAGTCGGCGTTGGCAGTGCGAAAGCCATAAAAGTAAGCTGCCATCGCCAGCGTCAATACCGCCAAGGTGCCAGCGATGAACAAACTCCAGCGCCGCAGGGGGTTGTAAGGGACCACCATCATGCGTACGTGTTTCGTGCCTCGCACTTTTACCATCACTCGCGTCAGGGCGTCAGCGCAACGACTTGCAGGCCATTGGTTTCCGGCAGGCCGAGCATGATATTCATGCATTGTACTGCCTGGCCAGCGGCACCTTTGACGAGGTTGTCGATAACAGATAGCACGACAATCGTGTCACTATTCTGAGGGTTAAACACCGCTAAGCGGCACATATTGCTACCTTTTACTGTTCGCGTTTGCGGATGCGAGCCCGCTGGCAGCACATCTACAAAGGCTTCGTCGGCGTAGCGCTGTTCGTACAAAGCCTGCAAATCCAAAGCTTCCAAATCGGAATTTTGCTGTGCCGACAAACGTGCGTACAGCGTCGCATGTATACCTCTAATCATAGGCAATAAATGCGGTACGAATGTAATATTGACTTTGGATTTCGTAACACTACTGAGCGTTTGTTCGATTTCAGGCAGATGTCGATGGCCGACAACGGCGTAGGCTTTGAAGCTGTCGCTCACCTCCGCCAGCAAATTATCCACCTTGGCCTGTCGCCCGGCGCCGCTGGCCCCTGAAGCTGCATTGGCTATAAGGTGCTCAGTATCGACCAAACCTTGCTCCAGTAAAGGCAACAAGCCCAGTTGTACAGCCGTAGGATAACAGCCAGGTGCCGCCACTAATTGCGCCGCAGCGATCTGGTCGCGGTGCAACTCCGGCATGCCGTACACTGCATCGGCCAGCAATTCGGGGCAGGCGTGCGCCTGACCATACCATTCACCCCACTGCTCGGCGTTGCGCAGACGGAAGTCGGCCGATAAGTCCACCACGCGCGTTCCCGCCGCCAGCAGCTCGCGCATCATGTGCATGGAAACGCCGTGCGGAGTGGCAAAAAACACAATGTCACAACGACTAAGAGTCTTTACATCAGGAGATTCAAATTGCAAATCATAATGACCGCGCAGATTGGGATACAGCTCGTCTACGCGATGGCCCTGCTCAGACCGCGAGGTAATGATGATAACGTTAACCACGGGATGACCAACTAACAATCTCAGTAACTCGACGCCGGTATAGCCGGTAGCGCCTACAATTCCTACTTCATACACAGTGCTCTTCCTCTACATTGACACGTCAAATCAGTATCACGTTCGCGCTCGCGCTAGCGTGCCGCGTATAATATCAGGCCTAGCGAATTTCGGCGCACTCTCAAATAATGACCGATTCTCAAAAGTCCTGGTTCGGGGCGCAAATTGTACCTCGCATCGGCGCTCTGTTGGATCGGCTGCGGCAGCATCTGTCACACCAGGGCGCGCTGTTGACGCTGGCGCTACTAGGCATAATCGCCGGTGCACTGTCGGCCGGTATCAGTCTGCTGTTTCGCTTAAGCATTGAGTGGCCGCTGACGCAATTGCTGCCAGGCAACAACGCCGAGAATTTCGAAGGTCTGCCGCTGCATTTACGCTTTCTGGCGCCGGTAGCAGGTGCGCTGGTCGTGGGGCTACTGTTACTGCTGCTTCGGGAAGAACACCGCTCGGTTGGCGTCAGCCATGTGGTTAACCGGCTGAATAACCATCACGGCTGGTTGCCGTGGCAAAACGCGGTAGCGCAATTTGGCGCCGGAGCGATTGCGCTCATCAGCGGCCAATCGGGTGGGCGCGAGGGACCTGCGGTGCACCTGGGCGCGGCCATTACCAGTTTAACTGCACGCTTTTTGCACCTGCCAAATAACAGCACCCGTATATTAATTAGCTGTGGCGTTGCGGCCGCAATCAGCGCCGCCTTCAACACCCCCATCGCCGGCGTGATTTTCGCGATGGAAGTGGTGATGCTGGAGTACACCATTATCGGTTTTACGCCGGTGATTCTCGCTGCCGTGACCGGTGCCCTGATGACCCGCGCCACCTTTGGCGTGGAACCGATGCTGACTATCGCCCAGATTTATATGAGCTCTGCGCGCGAAGTATTCTTCATTATGTTGATCGGTTTAGCCTGCGGAACCGCTGCCGCGATATTTATCGTTGTGCAAAAGTTATGCCTGCGCTGGTCGGCAGTGAACATCGTGTTCAGATTGAGCTTTGTTGGCTTACTCACCGGCTGCTGCGCAATGCTGGTACCACAGGTACTGGGCCTCGGCTACGACACGTTACAAACCGTGCTCAGCGACGAAATGAGCTGGCGGTTTCTGCTACCCGTTATTGCCGCTAAAATTTTCCTAACCGCGATTGCCTGCGGCATGGGGATGCCGGTCGGCTATATCGGACAATCACTAATCATTGGCGCTTGTATCGGCTCGGCGCTAGCCATTGTCGGCATTAGTTTGCAGCCTGACCTCGCATCGAGCGTTTCGTTGTACGTATTACTCGGCATGGGTGCAATGATGGCCGCGACACTGAACGCACCGCTGGCAGCGCTACTCGCCATCGTCGAACTGACCAACAACCCGCATGTCATTTTGCCCGGTATGCTGGCCGTTATCGTTGCGACCCTGACCGTCAGCAGCCTGTACCGACAAAAGTCAGCCGTGCAAACCACACTGGAAAGTCAGGGCTTTAAAATTGTTAACGATCCGCTGTCGCAGGCGCTGCAGCGGGCCGCCGTCGGCAGCTTGATGGACAAAAACTTTCGTAGCGTGGCGTATAAAATGACGGTAGAAGAAATCAATACCTTATTAGAGAACCGGCCACGCTGGCTGATCGTACAAGAGGCAGACAGTCATAAGCGCTTACTTGACTCGACTGATCTTGTACTCTACATGCAGGAAAACGAAGAGCAGCTGGAGCCAACACAAGAAGTTGCTCTGCTCGAATTGCCAGGCAAGCAGCGGCTGATTATCGACATTCATCCACAGGCGACGCTCAGAGAGGCACTGGACTTACTGGAAAAGGAAGAAGCCGATGCACTGCACGTTGTTGGTATGGCACTACCTCTATATATGCCCCCCAGTGGCGTGTTGACCCGCGGCGATATAGAAAACTACTACCGCTACCCACAGGGTATGAAGAAATAGCACTCACGCCTGTAAGTCGAGACGATTATGCTTTGGATTAGAGCCTTTCATATTATTTTTGTAGTCTGTTGGTTTGCCGGCATTTTCTATTTGCCCCGCCTATTCGTAAACCATGCAATGACCGACAGCGATGCCGTCAAACAACAGTTAGGCATTATGGAACGTAAGCTGTATCGCTTTATGACGCCATTGGCCATGTTGGCATTGCTGTTCGGCATTGTGCTAATGGCCGGCAACTGGACATACTATGTTCAGCAGGGCTGGATGCACATTAAAATTTTGCTGGTGCTGGGCCTGGTGGCTTACCATGTTTACTGTGGTCGGCTGGTAGCAGCATTTGCCCGCGACTCAGTCCAGCATTCACATGTTTTTTTTCGCGTGATCAATGAAATCCCGGTGTTGGCTTTATTTGCAGTCGTTATTCTGGTTGTCGTTAAGCCCTTTTAGGAACTATTTATGTCTCAATCTGAACAATTATTTGCCGCCGCTCAGCGGGTCATTCCCGGTGGTGTCAACTCGCCGGTACGTGCGTTCAAAGGAGTCGGCGGCAATCCGATATTTTTTAAGCGCGCCGAAGGCCCGTATGTGTTCGACGCCGATGACAAATGCTATATCGATTATGTCGGCTCCTGGGGACCAATGATTGCCGGCCATGCGCACCCCGCCGTGCTGCAGGCCGTGACCGAGCAGCTCGTGAACGGTTTGAGCTTCGGCGCGCCGACCGCTATTGAGACCGAAGTCGCTGAGTTGATTTGCGACATTGTGCCTTCAATCGAGCTGGTGCGTATGGTCAACTCCGGCACCGAAGCAACCATGAGCGCCGTTCGGCTGGCACGCGGCTTTACCGGGCGCGACAAAATTCTTAAATTTGAGGGCTGCTATCACGGTCACGTTGATTCACTGCTGGTTCAGGCGGGTTCCGGCGCATTGACCTTTGGCGAGCCGACATCGCCCGGCATCACCGCAGCGGCCGCGGCGCAAACGCTGGTTGCACGCTTTAACGACCTTGATCATGTCGAATCGCTGTGCGCGCAACACGGTGACGATCTCGCCTGCATTATTGTCGAACCAGTAGCCGGCAATATGAACTGCGTGCCGCCAGCAGCAGGCTTTCTGCCGGGTCTGCGCCAACTCTGCGACTGTCACGGCATCGTGCTGATTTTTGACGAAGTGATGACCGGGTTCCGGGTCGCACTTGGCGGCGCCCAGGCCTTATATAAAGTTAAACCCGACCTGACCGCCTTTGGCAAGATAATTGGCGGCGGCTTGCCGGTGGGGGCGTTCGGCGGGCGGCGCGACATTATGAAAGCGTTAGCGCCCGAGGGGCCGGTATACCAGGCCGGCACGTTATCCGGCAATCCGTTGGCGATGGCTGCGGGACGAGCGACGCTGAAGCTGGTACAGAAAGAGAACTTCTTTTCGCAATTAGCAGATCATGCTCAACAGCTAACCGTCGGCTTGCAACTAGCCGCTGACAATGCTGGCATTGCGTTTTGCACCAATCAAGTCGGCGGCATGTTTGGCATGTTCTTTACCGACGCTAAAGTAGTACGCCGTTTTGCCGAGGTGATGGCGTGTGATGTTGCGCGTTTCCAGGCTTTCTTCCACGGCATGCTTGAGGCCGGCGTTTATCTCGCGCCGTCTGCCTACGAGGCCGGCTTCATATCGGCTGCGCATGGCAGCACAGAAATTGACGCCACCATTGCTGCGGCCGAGCAGGTGTTTGCCTCACTGAATAAGTAACATTTGCTCCCAAACCTGTAAGGTGGCTATATGCAATTTCTACAAAGGAAGACGGCTGCAGCGTTGCTGCTATGTGCGACGCCATTTGCCACGGCATCAGATTTCAGTCTAACTGGCAGCTGGCAACTGTGGCAGCAAAGCTATAGCGGCGACGTCAACTCGGCGGCGAGTAATATTACCATCGACCTTGAAAATGATTTGCAGTACGACGACGAGCGCAGCAATGTGTTTTATGCGGCGATTGAGCACCCTCTGCCTGTATTACCAAACTTCAAGGTACAGCGCACTGAGATGGAAGTCAGCCGCAGCGGCACGCTGCGGCGCGAGATTGAGTTCGACGAAAAAACCTTTGCTGCGGATAGCAGTTTTTCCTCCACCCTGAATTTATCGCACACCGATATCACCGCCTATTGGCAACCAATGCAGAACTGGTTGACCATCGGCCTGGGTTTCACGATACGACTTTACGACAGCAGAATCACCATTCAATCACGCACCACGCCGAGCCTGCGCGCCAATGAAGAAGTGGAGCAAAAGTTGCCAATGGCGTACGCCAAAGCGTCGCTGCAAATTCCGAATACCAGGTTCAGCGTCGGCGCTGAACTGCAGGGTCTTGGGTATGACGGCAGCAGCCTGATCGATGCGCAGCTACAGGTTGCCTACGAATCGATATTTGGCTTCGGCGCGGTGCTGGGTTATCGCAGCTTCCAGCTAAAGTTGGATGACATTGACGATCTCGACGCAGATATCAGCGTTACTGGCGCCTATCTTGGTGCTACGTACCATTTTTAACCGGGCGAGCTAGCTGGCTGTGTGCCTCGGACTCAGCGCTGCGCCTGATACACCAGGTTCATGCCCTGGGAGTAACAGGCGATAAGCTCGCTATTCAGTCGGTCGCATTCCTGCCAGTCGGGCGGCAGCTTTGGGTCGCGCTGCGAAGCGATAATAGTTTTCTTATCCTGCTTTAAAATCTCAAACATGCTGCGATAACGTGCTACGAAATCGCTGCCGTTGCGTTGATGCTGGTAATAAGTGTGGGCAAAGGCACTGTAGCTGGACGTAGAACCGGCCAATCCAATGCTGTTCATTTTGTAAAGATACTGCACATACGTTGCCAGTAAATAGGCGGCCTCGTCAATGCCGGAATTAATTGGGCTGAACAGCAGCCGATTCGACGCGCCGAGCGCCTTAGGCCGAAGATGCTTGTTCGACAGATTCTGCAAGCGCTTAAACGTACGCTTACCGCAACCAATACGATTGATTGTCGTGCGACAGCTAGTACTTAAAAGCGGCGCTTCGGATTGTTTGCCTGGCTGTGATTGCAGCGATTGGTTGGGGCGTTTTGCTGCGATTTTTGCTGGTGTGTTGTCAGTCGGCGGCGGCAAACTGATACCGAGCTTGCCAGCCGGTTTGCGCAACAGCAAATACTGCATTTTTTGCGAATTGCGGCGAAAATCTGCCAGGCTTGGCAGACCTCGCCCATGGGTGGATTGTTTAACACGGCAGAAAGCCGCTTCGTACTTTGTCTTTGCGTGCGGCTCACAGGCCACATCGGCAAAACTGTGCTCAATGACCAGTAAACTGCAGGTCGTTGCGAGCAGCAAAAAAAGACGAGCAAAGGAAACCGCCATCACGCTTCGCATCTGCCCACTAACCCTTGGCGACCAACACTTTTTCCAGCCGCTCAACCGCCTGCTCAAGCCGCGCCATGCCTGTAGTAAACGCAAAACGTATATGTTCATTAGCACGATAGTTGCCAAAATCGGCACCCGGCGTCAGCGCTACGCCGTGTTCTTCCAGCAGGTTCAGGCAAAACTGCCGGCCGTTGTCGGTAAAGCGGCTGGCATCGGCGTACAGATAAAACGCCCCAGCCGGCGTGTTTGGAATAATGAAGCCAAGGCGGCGTAACTCCGGTAATAAAAAGTCGCGCCGTTCTGCAAAGATCTTACGGCGCTGTTCGAGAATTTCCAGCGTAGCCGGCTCAAACGCTGCAAGCGCGGCGTGTTGCCCCATAGTAGACATGGAGATGAACAAGTTCTGCGCCAGCTTTTCCAGCGCCGGCACTACAGTCTCTGGCGCAACCAGCCAACCCAGACGCCAACCGGTCATGCCGAAGTATTTTGAAAAACTGTTGATCACAAAAGCGTCGTCGCTGATTTCCAGAATGGAAGGTGCCTCCACACCGTAGGTCAGGCCATGATAAATTTCATCCACAACCAACGCGCCACCGCGCTGGCTCACCAGCGTATTAATGTCACTCAGCTGTTCAAAATTCAAAATTTCGCCGGTCGGGTTTGCTGGCGAGCCCACCAGCGCCCCGACCGTACTTGATTGCCAGTGTTGCTCGGCGATGGCGGCGCTCAACTGATAGCGCTGCTCTGGCCCAACCGGCAGCAGCTGTGCATCGCCGCCGAACAAACGCAGAAAATGGCGATTGCAAGGGTAGCCGGGGTCAGCCAGCAACATGGTATCGCCAGCGTCGATTAACAATGCCGCGACCAGCAGCAAAGCGCCCGACGCCCCTGGTGTGACCATTATCCGTTCCGGATTGATCTTCAGTCCACGCTGCTGCTGATAAAAGTCGGCGATAGCCTGGCGCAGCTCTGGAATGCCGGCTGCCTGCGAATACTGCGTCGCACCCGCGGCCAGCGCACGTCGCCCGGCTTCTACAATAGGTTGCGCTGTTGTAAAATCCGGCTCGCCCGCTTCCATGTGGATAATGTCACGCCCCTGCGCCTCCAGTTCACGAGCGCGCTTGAGGACTTCTACCACTCGGAACGGTTCAATACCGCGCAATCGCCGTGCTACTTTAACCACCTGAACCCCTGCCGTACTAGCGTCAATGTTTGCCCACAATAGTACGCGAAAACAGTCATTTGCAGGAGCCTGCAATTCGGGCTAGCGTAATGCAGCGCAATCTGGTAATTTCTCGGCCCTTGACTAGAGGCGCCACCCAGGTAGATATTATTTCCAGCATCAGATTGCAAGGACAGGGGCTAGCAAATGGCAACTAAAAACAGCAAGGCGAAAGCTGAAACAACCAACGAAGCGAGCTCGACCAAGGCCACAGATGCGCTCGCGAAGCAAACAGAGAGCGACGCTACTGATAAGGCAGCGGCAGCAAAGAAATCCGCCGCAGGCAGCAAAGCGTCTGCAAAGAAAACGGTCGCAGCTAAATCCGCTGCCGCTAAACCAAAAGCCAAAGCTGCGACAAAAGCGGCGTCAACAGAGAAAACTGCAATTACTAAGAAAGCTGCTACGACACCAACGGTTGCGACCAAAAAGCCGCGTGACTCACGCGCCAAGCCGAAAGCGTCTGCATCCAAACCCAAATCCGCCACAGACGCTGGCAATAGTGAAGTGACTAGTTTTGAGCCGTACACCGAGACTAAAACCGAAGATTATATGAACGAGGCACAACATCAGCATTTCCGGGATATCCTGAATGCGTGGAAAGCCGAGCTTATGGAGGAAGTCGACCGTACTGTTAGCCATATGAAGGACGAGGCCGCTAACTTTCCTGATCCCGCAGACCGGGCCAGTCAGGAAGAAGAGTTCAGTCTGGAATTACGGACCCGTGACCGTGAGCGCAAGCTGATCAGAAAAATTGACAGCACGCTGGACTTGATCGATCAGGATGAGTACGGTTTTTGCGAAGCCTGCGGCGTCGAAATCGGCATTCGCAGACTTGAAGCCAGGCCCACTGCGACCCAGTGCATCGACTGCAAAACGCTGGATGAAATTAAGGAACGCCAGGTACGCGGTTAGCGCTGGCAGCCGTTATCGCAGCAGGTGCACACCAATGCACCTGCGTATAACGCCGCTGCAACACCCTTGTACGCCGTGACGTCTTATATCGGTCGCTTCGCCCCCTCCCCCTCCGGCCCACTGCATATGGGCTCATTAATATGTGCCGTCGCTAGTTACCTCGATGCTAAAGCCCGGCAGGGCCGCTGGCTGCTGCGTATCGAAGACCTGGACCCACCGCGCGAAATTGCCGGCGCCAGCGAGTCTTTTCTACACGACCTGAAGCAACACGGCCTGCACTGGGACGGCGATACGATGTGGCAAAGCCTGCGCAAGGCGCAATATCAGCAAGCCATTCAGAAGCTGCGTGCTGCGGCGAGCGTCTACGCTTGCGATTGCTCGCGCCAAAGCCTGCGTGATGTTGGCGCTGTTTATCCAGGATTGTGTCGCGAACGTGGGTTACCGGCGTCTTCCGGGACTGCATTGCGTGTTGCTGTAGATGACCGCGAAATAGTGTTCAACGATATTATCCAGGGACGACAGGCGCAGCGACTCGATCGGGAAGTTGGCGATTTCATCATCCGTCGCAAAGACAATCTGTTTGCCTACCAACTCGCGGTAGTAGTCGACGATGCGGCGCAGGGAGTCACGCATGTTGTGCGCGGCAGTGATTTGCTGGAGTCCACCGGTCGACAGCTTTTTCTGCAACAACTGCTTGGCTATACCCGTCCCGCGTATGCGCATATCCCCCTGTTGCTCAACGCCCAGGGCAGCAAGTACAGCAAACAGACTTTTGCCGAACCGATAAGCGGTGCCGACGCCTGCGAAAATTTGCTTATCGCGCTGCGATTTTTGCAGCAATCTTCGCCGCCCCAAGCGCAATGCCGGCAGGTCGGCAGCATTCTGGGCTGGGCACGTGAGCATTGGCAGATTCAGCGAATACCCGCCAGCCTGGCACTATCCGACAAGGTTCTCGCTTGAACTCCAGGGCACCTTTACATTGTTGCAGCGGCCTGCCTACTATGCAGTTGATTTATGTATATTCAGCGTCTTCTATTATTGCTAGCCATATTGTTCGTCGTATTCGCGCCGACCATCGAAAGTTGGGTTATGGGCGGTCACACGTCCTGGTATAGACCATTTATTCTCTGGTTGCTGATCATCTTTATGATCTATCTCAGTCAGCGCACCTCACCACCCCGATGAGCTTCAGCTTAGGCGAGCTATTCGCAATCGGCTTCGCATATCTTTCCGTACTATTCGGCATAGCCTATATTGCTGACAAGGGCTGGATACCCGAACGGCTTGTACGCCATCCGCTGGTGTTCATTCTGTCGCTGGGAGTCAGCGCCAGCGCCTGGGCGTTTTATGGCATGGTTGGGGTCGCCTGGGAGTACGGCTATGGATTCCTGGCATATTTTTTTGGCGTGTCCGGGCTGTTTCTATTTGCGCCGCTGATTATCGTGCCGCTGCTGCGCATCTCGCGTGGCTATCAGCTGAAATCTTTAGCTGACTTACTGGCGTTTCGCTACCGCAGTCACTGGGTGGGCGTAATTGTGACTATTTTTATGATAGTCGCTATGCTGCCTTTGTTAGCTCTGCAAATAACAGCGGTGTCAGACACGGCACAAATTCTCACCCAGTCAAGCAGCGATGCGCTCGCACCCGCTACTCGCCAAACGGGCCTTGCATTTGCATTTTGCTGCATTATCACGCTGTTTACCGTGCTGTTTGGCACCCGCCAACTGGCCGCGCGTGAGCGTCACAACGGTCTGGTTTGCGCCATCGCTTTCGAATCGCTGAGCAAACTGCTGGTACTGCTATTGCTGGCCGCGGTAGTGGTGTTCAAGGTTTTTGCGGGCCCGGCCGGGCTTGATGACTGGCTGGCCAGCAATGCGGATAAGATAACATCGTTAAGTTCTTCGCTACAAAGTCAGGAAGCGCGAACCTTGCTGCTGATTTTTTTTACTGGTGCAGTTGGCATGCCACACTTGTTTCATATGCTGTCGACTGAGCGACCCAACCGGCGCGCGATTCGAGCCGCGAGTTGGGGATTTCCGCTGTTCCTGTTGCTGCTAAGTTTGCCGATTTTGCCTATTTTGTGGGGTGGCATAAAGCTTGAGAGTCCGCTGCCGGTGCAATATTTTACGCTTGGTATTGGTTTGAGCCTGCAGTCGACTAAGCTGACAGTGCTCGCTTTTGCGGGTGGGCTTTCTGCTGCCAGTGCCACAATTATCGTCTGTACTATAGCGCTGGCCTCAATGGCGTTGAATCACATTGTACTGGCGGTGTATCAGCCAAATCCCGAACAAGATATTTATCGCTGGTTAGCGTGGATCAGGCGGCTGCTAATTACCGCTATTATTTTGATGTCTTATCTATTCTTCCGTGTTGTTGGCGGCCAGGCGCTGGTCGATCTCGGCATTGCTGCATTCACTGCAGTATTGCAATTTACGCCCGGAATTTTCGCTATTTTGTATTGGCCAAATGCCAATAGAAACGGTTTTATCGCCGGCTTGTGTGGTGGCATGGGTGTATGGTTTGTGCTGGTATTATTGCCGTTACTGATGCCGGAGCACGTACGCGGACTCGGACTTTTGATCGCCAGCGCGGCGCCGAACACGCCGATCTGGCAGGTGGCTACTATTACGTCACTGGGCCTTAATGTTTTGCTGTTCGTCGTGGTGTCAATCATGAGCGAAACCAGCGACGAAGAGCGCGCCGCCGCTGAAATTTGTTCTACTGATGATTTGCGGCGACCGATCCGCCAGGGCCTGAACGTGAGCTCACCAGGGGAAATGAAATATCGACTGTTGCAATCTTTGGGCAAAACGACCGCCGAGCGAGAGGTCGACAACGCCATGCAGGAGTTAGGCCTGAGCGATATGGAGAGCCGACCGTATGCGCTGCGACGCCTGCGCGATCAGGTCGAGGCCAATCTGTCGGGTCTGTTCGGGCCGTCGATCGCGCACGACGTAATCAACCGCCAGCTACCCTACACTCAGCCGGCAGCAGGCCTGCGCAGCGAAGACATTTACTATATCGAGAGCAATCTTGAAGTGCATCAAGAGCTGTTTACCGGACTGGCAGCCGAGCTCGATGGCCTGCGTCGTTATCACCGTGAGACGCTGCAAAATTTGCCAATGGGCGTTTGTACCTTAGGTGCCGATAAGGAAATTATTATGTGGAATCGGGCCATGGAGGAATTGACCGCGATCGAGGCCAACGACGTGCTCGGCTCCTCTCTGGCAACGCTGCATGAGCCGTGGCAAACCGTGATCGCAGAATTTTCGCGAGTATCGGCAGCGCATCGCTACAAGCAACATATAGTCGTCGACGGCCACGCTCGCTGGATCAGCTTGCATAAAACCCTCACTCACACGCCGAATGCGAGTACCGACCAAACCATACTGATTGAAGATCTTACCGACACGCAGCTGCTGGAACATGAATTAGCACACAGTGAGCGGCTGGCTTCAGTAGGCAGGCTTGCGGCTGGTGTTGCTCATGAAATTGGCAATCCTATTACTGGCATCGCCTGTTTGGCGCAAAATCTGCGTTTTGAAGAATCTATCCATGATATAGAGCTTACTGCCGCCGAAATCTTGCAGCAAACTAATCGCGTTACTAGAATTGTACAATCGCTGGTTAACTTTGCGCATGCGGGTAATCATGCAGACAAACAGGTATTCAGGCCCGTCAATGTGGCAGCGTGTGCGCGCGATGCAATAGATCTGCTGCGACTCAACACGCACGCGAAAGAAGTCAACTTCGAACAGTATTGCGCGGCGAATTTGTACGTGCTCGGGGATGAGCAGCGCTTGCTGCAGGTAATCGTCAATCTGCTCAGTAACGCTCGTGATGCCAGCATGGCTGGGGGGCGGGTTGTCGTTGAAGCGAACGAAAGAATGGAAACGATAGAAATAGAAGTGCTTGACCACGGCAGCGGCATAACGCCCGATGTACTGGAACGGATATACGATCCGTTTTATACCACCAAAGAGCCAGGCGAAGGTACCGGCCTTGGATTGACACTGGTATACAGCATCGTCGAAGATCATGGCGGACAGATGATGATTCAAAGCCCGGTTGAAATTGACGGTAAGTCGTGGACTCGCGTTTGCGTTAGAATACCCAAATGCAGCGCAACAGTTGATAGCCTGGGTGATGAACCTGCCGCACACTGAGCCGAACGCTAACCTGGCTCGACGGAGCGCATGAAAATTTTTACTAGCCGCTTTAAACTAACCGCAAAGCGTCAACGTCAATGAGTTTTATGAATCATATTTTATTAGTTGAAGATGAAGCCGTTATTCGGACCGCGCTTAAGCGCCTGCTCGAACGCCACAACTACAAGGTGGCAGAAGCGGCGTCGGTAAGCGAAGCTGTCACCAGGCACGACCTCGACACCTTCAGTTTGATCATCAGCGACCTGCGTTTACCGGGTGCGCCCGGCACCGACTTGATCCAGGCTGCTAACAACACGCCAGTGTTAATCATGACCAGCTACGCCAGCCTGCGCTCGGCGGTTAACTCCATGAAAATGGGCGCCGTCGATTATATTGCAAAGCCGTTCGACCATGATGAGATGCTGCAATCGGTACAGCGTATTATCAGTCAGCGCGGTCGCCGGGTTGAGACCAGGTCGCGTGCTGATGTCGGCAGTCCGCGCATCGCCGGCATTATCGGTCAGTGCGCTGCAATGCAAGCGTTAACACGTAGCATTCATAAAATTGCGCCCACCGAAAGCACTGTGCTTATTCAAGGCGAAACCGGAACTGGCAAAGAACTGGTGGCCAAGGCGATCCACTCGGAAAGTCGGCGTAACGATCAGGCTCTCATTAGCGTTAATTGCGCCGCTATTCCCGAAACATTGATAGAGTCCGAGTTATTCGGCTACGAGAAAGGTGCCTTCACCGGCGCTAATAGCAATCGTGTCGGTTTAATCGAAGCAGCCGATGGCGGCACGCTGTTTCTCGACGAAATTGGCGAACTGCCGTTGGAGGCGCAGGCGCGCTTGCTGCGTGTGCTGCAGGAAGGCGAGGTTCGCCGCATCGGTGCGACCCAGTCGATCAGCGTAAACGTCAGGCTGATTAGCGCAACCCACAGGAATTTAGGTGCTCTGGCGAAAGAGGGTAAGTTTCGCCAGGATTTGTTTTATCGAATTAACGTATTGTGCCTTACCTTGCCGCCTCTGCGTGAGCGAGGCAAGGATGTTCTCATCATTGCCGAGGCAATCATTGAGGCTAAATGCGAGCAGCTGGTCCACGCGCCGGTCACCCTGACGGCTGAAGCAGTGCAAGCTATTACTACCTACGATTGGCCAGGCAATGTACGCGAACTGGAGAATGCGCTGGAACGCGCCATTGTGTTATGCGACGACGATGCAATAAGCCTGGATTTACTCGACATCGAGCATGACCTGGTGAGCATGGACCAATTGGATGATGGCTCGGAGCAACCGCCAAGGCATGTTATGACCTCGGCCAGAAATACCGAACCCAATGAAGACTTATCTCTGGAAGACTATTTTCAACGTTTCGTGCTCGAGCATCAGGACCATATGAGTGAAACAGAATTAGCAAAAAAATTGGGGGTCAGCCGTAAATGTTTATGGGAACGACGCCAACGATTTGGTATTCCGCGTGTCAAGACGAGTATTACTTCTAAAGTTGCCCAAGGTTAGTATCCTCAAGGGAGGCGCCGGCAAATTTTGTTACGAGCCAAAAACTGGAAGTAACAAAAGTGGGGTGCATCGGTAACAAAATTTTGACGCTTTGATGATTATCCCGCAGTGAAAAAACTTATATAACTGAAATTTATAACTATTATTTAGCTGGCACGACACCTGCATTTTGTTCTGACAAATAATTAAAACAAACAACAAAAATAATTTATCTAATAATAATGAATAAGGCCTGGATGGGGGAAAACAATGTTTTCCCCATCACTACTCTCCGCTAATCCAAAAAACCGAATCCAACAAACATCTTCTACCACTTCAGCAATGCCGCGTGGGCTACGCTCTATATGATAAACTGCGCCGCTGTAAATACTGCTGGAGCACCATCGTGACCCTCTTACAACGGCCCTCGTTGCGAATTAAAATTTGAAACCCGCAGGTACTGCTCAGCAAGCAGCGCTTGCGTCACGCATCGCAGCACCGGAAATTGACGCGCAGCTGCGCGAGATTTGCCCGCACGCGATAGATATCGCAGAAAAACTGCGCGAGCACGGCCACGATGCGTATATCGTCGGAGGCTGCATTCGCGATTTGCTAATAGGCAAACAGCCGAAAGATTTCGATGTAGCCACCGCTGCGCATCCACACGAAGTAAAAGCACTATTCCCGCGCTCACGCATCGTTGGCAGGCGCTTCCAGATCGTGCATGTTCGCTATGGTCGCGAAATAATTGAGGTCACTACTTTTCGCGGCAGTCACGACGACGACGCTCAGCCACAGCATTCTAAGCAAACCGCATCAGGCATGCTGCTGCGCGACAATGTCTATGGCGATTTAGCCCAGGACGCTGACCGACGCGACTTCACCGTCAACGCGCTGTATTTCGATCCTGCGGACGGCTGCATCGTCGACTATGTCAACGGCATGACCGACCTGAACGCAAAGACGCTGCGCACCATAGGTGAACCGTTACGACGTTACCAGGAAGACCCGGTTAGAATGTTGCGTGCTGCCCGGTTTGCGGCCAAGCTGAATTTTAGCTTGCATGAGGAGACTCACGCGCCATTGCTGGAACAAGGCCACCTGCTGTTACAGATTGCGCCGGCGCGTATGTTTGATGAGGTATTGAAGTTATTTCTCGGCGGCTATGCGCTCGCCAGCTTTGAGGCACTGCGAAAATACCAATTGTTCCAGTTTCTGTTTCCCGCCACTGGTGAGTGTCTGCAGCGCGACCAGCAATTCGCCGCTGACTTGCTGGCACATACAATGCGTAATACCGACGCTCGTATCGCTATCGATAAGCCGGTAACGCCGGCATTTTTATTTGCTGCCCTACTTTGGCCGGCGGTCAGCTTTGAGGCGACACGCCTGCGCGGCAGGGGCCTGGCTGATCACGACGCCTTGCAGCAAGCGGCGCAGATGGCATTGACGCGCCAGGTAGAGCACACAACCATTCCGAAAAGGTTCTCTATTCCAATGCGGGAAATCTGGGCGCTGCAGGCACGCCTGCATCTTAATCACGGCAAACGCGCCAGCACTTTGCGCGCTAACCCACGCTTCCGCGCGGCCTACGATTTTATTTTGCTGCGCGAACAATCCGGCGAGCAGTTAGAAGGGCTGGGGCAATGGTGGACCGAGTACCAGGAGCAGAACCCGGTTGATGAATCGGCGGCGCGTCCTGTTTTCAGCAAACGCAAACCACGTCGCCGCCGACAGCGCCGTCCGGATGATGGCTAGCTCACACACAGCCTACATCGGGCTGGGCAGCAATCTCAACGTTCCGCTAGCGCAATTAAGACAAGCGCGGACGGCTCTGAATAATCTGCGTCACTGCACAGTTGAAAACTGCTCACGCCCGTATTGGAGCACGGCGATTGGTCCTGTCGAGCAACCCGACTATCTCAACGCCGTGCTGCAGCTGCAAACACAGCTGGATCCCACTGCCTTGTTAAGTGCAATGCGACAAATTGAAGACGAGCAAGGGCGAACCCGTACGCTGCACTGGGGTGCACGCACGCTGGACCTCGATTTATTGCTATTCGATGAACGTATCATTGACCGCAAAGATCTGACAGTTCCTCATCCACGCCTGCACGAGCGCAACTTTGTTGTTTATCCTCTGTACGACATCGCCCCCACGCTTCTTTTGCCGGACGGAACAGCGTTAACTGCGTTGCTGGAACAACTTCCAGATACCGGTCTTCAACTCGCGTTACACTACTTATAGGCCCGGGAGAAAAAGTAAGCCATGCAGACGTGTGTGACCATAGCCGACCTTAGGGCAGCCGTTAGAACAGAAAAAACAGCAGGCCGCAGCATCGCGTTTGTGCCTACCATGGGTAACCTGCATGACGGGCACCTGGATTTGGTGCGGCGTGCACACGACGTCAGTGACTGCGTGGTGGCCAGCATCTTCGTTAACCCCCTGCAGTTTGGTCCGCAAGAGGATTTAGCGAGTTATCCTCGCTCCCTGCAAGCTGATCAAACCAGCCTGGCTGCCGAGGGCGTCGCCTTGCTGTTTACGCCGTCAGTAGAAGAGATGTACCCAAACGGACAGGCGAGCCAAACCATCGTCAGCGTGCCTGACTTAGCTGGGGTATTGTGCGGTGCTCACCGTGCTGGCCACTTTAGCGGCGTGACTACTGTAGTAAACAAACTGTTTAACATTGTCGCACCGGACTGCGCGCTATTCGGCGAGAAGGACTACCAGCAGCTGACCATTATCCGCCGCATGTGCGAGGACTTGAGTTATCCGATTAAAATCGTTGGCGTGCCCACGGCGCGCGCCGACGACGGACTGGCGTTGAGTTCGCGGAACTCTTATTTAAGTCCACAGGAGCGTAACACCGCACCGCAGATACGCGCGACACTGCTGGCGCTGAAAGATAAGCTTGCGCAGCGACTCGCTACAATCGAGGCGGTAGAGAACGAAGGAGTGGCAATTTTAAGGGAAGCGGGATTTGAGCCGGACTACGTTGCCGTGCGCGACGCAGATACGCTGGATGCTATTAATGAGAAGAGTCGCCAAGCCGTTATACTCGCGGCCGCGCGACTGGGTAAGACCCGGTTAATTGATAATGTAACAGTGATGCTGGATAAGTAAGCGTAGGGTGCGCTAAACCGTTACCAGAACTATCGGTGCGCACAGCGCACCCTACTCGCTCCCCGGATATAGTGAGGAGCGAGCAGTTCTATTCCTACTCCGCTGTCGCTTCTGCCGCGTCTTCGCTAATGGCCTTCATACTCAGTTTAATACGGCCGCGAGCGTCGACGTCAAGTACCTTCACCTTGATTTCCTGACCCTCTGACAGCACATCGGTAACTTTCTCGATGCGCTCTTCGGCGATCTGGGAAATGTGAACCAGGCCATCTTTACCTGGCAGTATCGTCACGAAGGCGCCAAAATCGACGATGCGCGCAACTTTGCCAGTATAGATTGCACCAACTTCTGCTTCGGCCGTAATTGTTTCTATCATCGCAATCGCTGCGTTCATAGCGTCTTTATCGGCCGCAAATATTTTTATGCTGCCATCGTCTTCGATGTCTACCGACGCGCCGGTTTCT
Source organism: Pseudomonadales bacterium (assembly GCA_037969395.1). GTDB lineage: Bacteria > Pseudomonadota > Gammaproteobacteria > Pseudomonadales > JAUIET01 > JBBKXJ01. Next base: position 35,179 of record JBBKXJ010000028.1, on the reverse strand, counting down.
TCGGTAATGCTGCGGATAGTTGCGCCGCCTTTACCAATCACATCGCGAATTTTGTCAGAGTCAATTTTCATAGTCGACATGCTTGGCGCGTTGTCTGACAATTCCGTACGTGAGGACGCTAACACAGCGTTCATTTGCGCGAGGATATGCAGGCGTGCTTCCAGCGCTTGCTGCAGGGCAGTCTCCATGATCTGCTCATTAATGCCTTCGATTTTGATGTCCATCTGCAGCGCGGTAACACCTTTGGCGGTACCGGCTACTTTGAAATCCATATCGCCGAGGTGATCTTCATCACCTAGAATGTCAGTCAGCACGGCAAATTTGTTCTGATCTTTCACCAGACCCATAGCGATGCCAGCTACCGGTGCCGACAATGGCACGCCCGCATCCATCAACGCAAGGCTAGCGCCACAGACGCTGGCCATGGAGCTGGAGCCATTCGACTCGGTAATTTCGGAGACCACGCGCAACGTATACGGAAATTCGTCGCCTTTTGGCAGCACGGCAGCAATACCGCGACGCGCCAGACGGCCGTGGCCAACTTCGCGGCGGCCAGTAAAGCCCGGACGACCACACTCGCCGACCGAATACGGTGGAAAGTTGTAGTGCAGCATGAAGCCATCTCGAGTTTCGCCTTCCAACGCGTCGATGATTTGTGCATCACGCGTTGTACCTAGCGTTGCCACAACGATAGCCTGCGTTTCTCCACGCGTGAACAAAGCCGAGCCATGTACCTTGGGTAGCACGCCGGTTTCAACACTGATCGGACGAACGGTTTTCGCGTCGCGGCCGTCGATACGTTTCTCGCCGTTAACGATGCGGCGGCGCACGATGGTTTTCTCCAGCGCGCTGAATGCTCCGCGCACGTCGTCTTCAGAAACACCGACTTCGTCGTTCACCAGTTGCTCTATGGCCTGGTTGCGCAAGTCAGACAACTTGCCATAACGTTCCATTTTGTCGGTCACGCGGTATGCGTCGCCTATGCCCGCTGCAAAACCCTGCTCCATCTGCTCGTTGAGTTCAGTATTTTCCGGTGCACTCTCTACTTCCCAGGCCGGTTTGCCAGCGTCGGCGGCGAGCTCTTTGATCGCCTGAATAACCACCTGCATTTCCTGGTGGGCAAACAATACGGCACCCAGCATCTGATCTTCGGTTAATTCCTGCGCTTCCGACTCAACCATAAGCACTGCATCTTCGGTGCCCGCAACGACCATATTCAGTGCAGACGTTGCCAACTCGCTATAACGCGGATTGAGGGTGTAGCCAGTGTCGGCATTGAAACCAACCCGCGCGCCCCCGATCGGGCCATTGAACGGAATACCGGAAACGGCCAACGCTGCCGACGTACCTATCATTGCTGCGATATCAGGATCAACATCTTTGTTGGCCGACATGACAGTGCAAATGACCTGCACTTCGTTTTTGTAGCCTTTCGGAAACAGCGGACGAATCGGCCGATCAATCAGACGCGAGGTCAGTGTTTCTTTCTCGTTAGGGCGCCCTTCGCGTTTGAAAAAGCCACCGGGGATTTTGCCGGCAGCGTAAGCTTTCTCGCCGTAGTGTACGCCGAGCGGAAAGAAATCCTGTCCAGGCTTGGCTTTTTTAGCACCAACTACGGTAACCAGCACGGCAGTATCATCGATAGTTACCAGCACGGCACCTGTTGCCTGGCGGGCAATACGACCCGTCTCGAGGGTGACGGTCTGGCCGCCGTAGGTAAATTTTTTCTGTACGGGATTCACTTGGTCTTCCTCCAAAATAATGAGTCAAAGCGGTCAGCACCAATCAACGGCGGACCTGCTTTGCTTGAACGCTGTCTAGTGGCTAGCGACGCAAGCCGAGGCGTTTGATGAGCGTCGCGTAACGATCTCTATCTTTGCGCTTTAGGTAATCGAGCAGCTTACGCCGCTGGTTGACCATTCTGATCAAACCACGGCGGGAGTGGTGATCTTTAACGTGATCGCTGAAGTGGCCTTGCAGCGCTTGAATGTTGGAGGTCAACAGTGCGACCTGTACCTCGGGCGAACCGGTGTCGCCTTCGCCGCGGCGATACAGTTTGACTATTCCAGATTTCTCTTCGGCTGATAAAGCCATAACATTTCTCCAATATGCGTGCTTGAATGAGCCTGGCCGTGCATATTTACAGCCGGGTTCGGATTTTGAGTGCGAGTTTGGTTACCTGCACAATAAGATTGTAAGAACTTCTATCGTACGTTAATGACTCAGCAAGCGCTGCGGCTTTAAATATCCATCGTCTGCAACCCGAGCCACGCCAATAAAAGCGCCGCGCAGCATAACACGAACAAGGTCGCTACTTACATTATTTCCCAGCCACACCTGCTGGCCATAGCGCAGCGCGCGGGTCTGTGCTTCGTCCGCTTCAAGCGCGGGCAAATATCTAATGCCGGCGTCCACCGGTAACAGTAGCGCATCCAGTGGCTGGTAATCGGCAGCGCCAGCGAGTTCGGTCAACGTGACGAAATTGTGCATTTGTGACTGCTTAAACGGCTGCGCAGCGGTACGGTGCAGCGCACTCACATATGCGCCGCAGCCAAGCAGTGCGCCTATATCTTCGGCCAGAGAGCGAATGTAAGTGCCCTTACTACAGCTAACCTGCAGCGTAGCGGTAGCACGCATTCCGACGCTAAACTTTAATAAATCCAGCGCATAGATTTTCACCGAGCGAGCTTTGCGCTCCACTATCTTGCCTTGACGCGCCAGTTTATACAGCGGCTGGCCTTGATGCTTCAAGGCAGAATACATTGGTGGCACTTGTTCGATAGAACCGACAAACTGTTCTAGCGCAGCTTGCAGGGTCGCCTCAGTGAGCGCGCTGGCATCGCCTTCATCTATGACTTCGCCATCAGCATCACCGCTGTCGGTGCGCTCACCGAAGGTCAACTCACAGCAATAAGCTTTGTCAGCATCGAGCAGGAATTGTGAAAACTTGGTTGCTTCGCCAAAACAAATCGGTAGCACACCGCTGGCAGCGGGATCGAGACTGCCTGTATGACCGGCCTTGGCGGCGTTGAATAAACGTTTGGCCTGCTGCAGCGCGTGATTCGAGCTAACGCCAAGCGGCTTGTTTAAAACCAGGATGCCGTCGACAGCGCGGCGTTTGCGCTTATTCGTCTTCCTGGCTGTCATTGATATGTTGCTGCTTGTCGCGCTCAACTACGCTGTCTATCAGCTTGGTCAGCTCGCTGCCGCGACGGATACTGCTGTCAAACTCGAAACGCAGCCGCGGCGTGGAACGCATGGCGCTGTCGCGCGCCAGCTGCGATCGCAAAAAACCCGCAGCATGGTTGAGGGCCTGCACAGCGGGTTTTATTTCCACTTCTTCCTGCTTACCCGGGAAAGTCACAAACACTTTGGCATAACTGAGGTCGCGGGTGACTTCGACGCCGGTTACGTCCACCATGCCAATGCGTGGGTCGCGTACGTTCTGCTGAATAAGCTGCGCCAACTCCTTTTGCATGAAGTCGGCCACCCGTTGCGAACGCTTAAACTCTCTGGGCATTGCGGGCCTGCACAGTCAGTACGTTTAAAATTACAGTCAAGATGCTATTCAATCAAGCGCGTTATAAGCTGCGCGCGATCTCCTTAACTTCGAAGACTTCAATTTTGTCACCTTCGCGCACGTCGTAATTTTTCACCCCGATGCCACATTCCATACCGTTACGCACTTCGTTAACATCGTCTTTAAAGCGTCGCAGCGACTCCAGTTCACCCTCGAAAATCACGACATTGTCGCGCAGTACGCGAATCGGTTTGTTACGATGCACCGTTCCTTCAACCACCATGCAGCCAGCGACCTGGCCAAATTTTGGCGACTTAAACACTTCCCGCACATCGGCAACGCCGATAATTTCTTCGCGTAGCTCAGGCGCCAGCATACCGGTTAGAGACGCTTTTACGTCATCGATAAGATTGTAGATGACGCTGTAGTAACGCAGCTCCAAATTTTCTTCTTCAATGATTTTTCGCGCTGCATTATCTGCCCTGACATTAAAACCAAACACGACAGCGTTGGTTGTAACGGCCAGGGTGGCGTCAGTTTCTGTGATTCCGCCCACTCCTCCAGATACGACTTTGACCTGCACCTCGTCATTACCGAGGTCTGCCAACGCGGATTGAATCGCTTCCAGCGAACCACGCACATCGGCTTTTAGCACAACCTGCAGAATCTTAGTCTCTTCAGCACCCAGATTTTCAAACGGATTTTCCAGGTTTACGGTCGCCAGACTAGCCGATTTTTGTTGGCGTGCTTTATCCTGGCGCAGCATGGCTATTTCACGAGCCTGCTTTTCGTTTTCGGTTACAGCGAACTCATCGCCAGCATCCGGCGTGCCATCAAGACCCAAAATCTCTACCGGGATGGAGGGGCCTGCGGTGTTTATCTTTTTGCCGTTTTCATCGGTCATGGCACGCACTCTACCGGTGTGAACGCCAGCGAGCAAAATATCGCCCGCTTTCAGTTCGCCCGCCTGCACCAACACTGACGCTACCGGACCGCGGCCTTTGTCGAGACGCGATTCGATAACAATACCGCGTGCCGGCACATCGCGCGGCGCCTGTAGCTCGAGCAATTCGGCTTGCAGCAACAAAGCGTCAAGCAGGGCATCAATACCTTCGCCGGTGTGCGCCGAAACCGGGATAAACTGTACATCGCCACCCCACTCTTCGGGAATGACCTCTTTCGCAGCCAGTTCGTTTTTAACCCGGTCGGGGTCCGCCCCTTCCTTGTCCATCTTGTTAATTGCAACAACGATTGGCACGTCGGCGGCGCGGGCATGCACAATGGCTTCTTCGGTTTGCGGCATTACGCCGTCGTCCGCCGCTACCACGAGAATCACAATATCGGTGCTTTTCGCTCCGCGGGCACGCATTGCTGTGAAAGCGGCGTGGCCTGGCGTATCCAGGAAACTGATCATGCCGCGTTCGGTTTCGACGTGGTAGGCACCGATATGCTGGGTAATGCCCCCTGCTTCGCCACTAGCCACTTTTGCCTTGCGAATATAATCAAGCAGCGATGTTTTACCGTGGTCTACATGCCCCATGACTGTAACTACTGGAGCGCGCGGCTGAAGCGTACCCTCGCGCTGCAATGACACCTCAAGCTCCTGCTCGACCACCGCATCACCCCTCTCAAGCTTGACCTTATGGCCTAATTCCTCGACTACCAGTGCGGCAGTATCCTGGTCTATGGTCTGGTTTATACTCGCCATGACTCCCATATTCATCAATGTTTTGATTACAGTCCCGGCCTTGACCGTCATGCGCTGAGCTAACTCACCTACATTGATCGTTTCGCCAATCGCTACTTCATGCACGATTTGCTCAGTAGGCCTGGCAAAACCATGTTTGTTCTGCGCGGCGTGATTGCGAGCAATACTCTGGCGCGCGATTTGTTGGCGCTGCAGGGAACCTCGTCTTTCTTCCATATCATCATCGTCAAGCAAATCGGCGACACGCGTCAGACTTTTGCCTGACAGCTTATCTTTCTTTCTCAGCGATGTTTTCTTGCGCGGCCGATCGTCATCCACAGCTGCTGTGTCTTTACCGTGAGCGTGGCGCTTGTGCTTTGGCTCGGCAGTGCCTGGCGTTGCCGCTGGCGTCGCCGTAGCAGCCGCAGCTTGCTTCGCCTGCCGCTGCACTTCCTGTTCTGCTTCCAGTTTCTTGCGTTGCAATTCTTCACGGCGTTCACGTTCTTCTTCTTCGCGCCGCCGACGCTTAAGGGCAGCTGCCTGACGCAATTCTTCCGGGTCCATATCCGCTTTATTGATAACCGGCTCTTCAGCTCTTTCGACGGCTGGTTCGGGAGCAGGCGCGGGTTCTGGTGGCGAGTCCGGTGTCGATTCTGGTATTACTTCAGGAACCAATTCCTCTCTGACCAGAGCTTCAGCTTCAATCGTAGGTACAGGCGCCGGCTCCGTTGCGGACAGCTCGGGTTCGGGGTCAAGAGCTGACGGCTGCTCAATCTCAGGATCGCGCTTCACATAAGTACGTTTCTTGCGTACTTCCACATTCACGGTTTTTCGGCCCTGGCTGGTAGGACCCTTTAACGTACTAACCGTTTTGCGTTTCAGCGTTATCTTTTTCGGCGCGTTGGTCGACTCACCGTGGCTGCTCTTAAGAAAAGACAGCAATGTTTGCTTGTCTTCATCGGAAACGAGCTCGTCTTGCACTTGATGCGTCAAGCCTGCTTGCTGCATTTGTTTTAGCAATCGCTCGGCCGGCGTTCCAACCACTTCGGCTAGCTCGCTTACTGTCACTTCTGCCATTTGTGTTCTCCTACAAAACTACCCAACGCTAACCCCAGCAATCCGACAACATAATATTGTCCGAATACTAGCCCTGCTGCTCTTCGGCAAACCAGGGTGCACGCGCGGTCATTATGAGCTGGCCGGCTCTTTCATCGTCCAGGCCTTCAAGTTCATGAATATCTTCTATCGCTTGCTCGGCCAGATCTTCCATCGTCACAATACCGAGCCCTGCCAACTGGAAGGCCAATTGTTTGTCCATACCTTCCATGCCAAGCAAATCTTCTGCCGGCTCCGCTGCGTGCTCCTGCGAAGCAATGGCGCTGGTAAGCAGCGCGTCTTTAGCGCGCGCTCGCAATTCGGTTGCTATATCCTCGTCGAAACCTTCGATATTGATCATCTCTTCCATCGGCACATAGGCAACTTCTTCGAGTGACGTAAACCCCTCTTCCAGCAACACCAGCGCTACGTCCTCGTCGACGTCCAGCGCATCGATAAATTGTTGCATAATCTGGCCGGATTCAGTTTGCTGTTTATCCGATGCTTCGTCGACGCTCATGACGTTAATAGTCCAGCCGGTCAGTTCGCTGGCTAGACGCACGTTTTGTCCGTTGCGGCCGATCGACTGCGCCAAATTATCTTCTGCAACAGCGACATCCATGGTTCGAGTGTCTTCATCGACAACAATCGATTCTACTTCTGCCGGCGACATTGCGTTGATTACCAGCTGTGCCGGATTATCGTCCCACAAAATAATATCAACGCGCTCATTACCTAATTCGTTAGATACCGCTTGGACGCGTGAGCCGCGCATACCGACACAGGCGCCTACGGGGTCAATGCGGCCGTCGTTGGTTTTCACCGCAATTTTCGCGCGCGAGCCCGGATCGCGTGCCGCGCTGCGAATTTCAATCACTTGCTCGGCAATTTCCGGCACTTCGATCTTGAACAGCTCTATCAGCATAGTCGAGCAGGAACGGCTCATAATAAGTTGCGGACCGCGTGCCTCCGGGTTTACGTCAATCAAAATTGCGCGCACACGGTCATTGACACGAAATGTCTCGCGACCAACCAACTGATCACGCGACAATAGCCCTTCGGCGTTGTTACCCAGGTCCATAATTATGTGGTCGCGGGTAACGCGCTTTACGGTACCACTAATTAGTTCGTTGATTCGATCACGATATTCTTCGATGATTTTGGCGCGCTCAGCCTCCCGCACCTTTTGCACAATAACCTGCTTGGCAGTTTGCGCGGCGATACGGCCAAACTCTACGTTTTCAATTTGTTCCTGATATACATCTCCCACCTTCAATGCCGTGTCTTTTTCCGCGGCTTCCTCAGTGGTGAATTGTGTGCCAAGCAAAGCCATCTCGTCATCGCTTACCACTTCCCAGCGCCGAACAGTTTCGTAGTCGCCGGTGCTGCGATCAATGTTTACCAGTATGTCAGCTTCTTCGTCATAGCGCTTTTTGGTGGCAGTCGCCAGGGCAAGTTCGAGTGCTTCAAAAATGATATCTTCAGACACACCTTTTTCGTTAGATACCGCCTCGGCAACCAACAAGATCTCTTTACTCATTTGCGCTCCTCTCTCATACGCTATTCGTACTGTGGCACAAGGTTTGCCTTTTCAATCAGCTCCATAGGCAAACTGTATTCAAAGTCAGCAACCACAACTCGCGCCTCGTTGCTGTCGACCTGACTTAACACGCCCTTGAAGTGCTTTCTGCCCTCAAAGGATGTTGCCAGCTTCACCTTCACAACATGCCCAACGAACTGCTGAAACTGCTCGGTGTTAAACAGCGGTCTGTCCATACCTGGCGACGAAACCTCAAGCCTGTATTCACCGCTAATCGGATCTTCCACGTCAAGCACGCTGCTTATTTGTCGGCTTGTAGTAGCGCAATCGTCGACACTGATTCCTTGCGGGCCATCGATAAACACGCGCAATAATTTACTCTTGCCGTGGGAACTGAACTGCAGCCCCCACAGCTGGTAACCAAGCGTACCCACCAGCGGCTCTATCAGGCTCTGCAACTGCTGTTGTACGTTTGTGGCCATTTAGCCGCCTCCATCGCGGGCGCTGTCATCGTCGACATACTCTACAAACAAAAAATGGGCACAAGGCCCACTTCGAATCCCGGACCAGTAAACGCCCGGGCACTAAGCTAAAAGCAAAAAAAACCCCAAATTTGGGGTCCTTTTTGCGCGGTTTAGAAGAGATATATATTCTCACAAAACCGCATTTTTATTGGTAGCGGGGGCCGGATTTGAACCAACGACCTTCGGGTTATGAGCCCGACGAGCTACCAGACTGCTCCACCCCGCAATAAAATCTTTCGCACTTTGGCGATTGTTACTATCCGTCAAATGCAGCGAGCGCGCATTATAGGGGCGCAAACGATGCAGGTCAATATAAGTTGCGTACAAAACGCTTTCGTTAATGATGGTGCCCAAGGCCGGACTTGAACCGGCACGGCTTGCGCCACTACCCCCTCAAGATAGCGTGTCTACCAATTCCACCACTTGGGCATATTTCGTATAGTCGTCGTTTATTCGTCGCTCGGAATATCGTCGCTGGCGTCGGGCGCCGGCCCAGAACCTGTATCAGCATCGTCTGCGGCAGGGATCTCATCGTCCATCTGGGTGGCCCGCTGGCGCTCTATCGCTTCAACCGACGGCAGATCAACCCTGGTTTCAATATTAGCCTTGTCTTTGGCGATGATGGCCAAGCCAAAGCTGGTAACGAAGAAGCAGGTCGCTAGTAGCGCTGTGCTTTTGGTCAGAAAATTACCACTACCTGAGCTACCGAACAGAGTTTGCGAAGAGCCACTGCCAAACGAGGCGCCCATCTCCGCCCCTTTGCCCTGCTGCAGCAATATCAACGCAACGATTGCGATTGCTATCAGAACGTGAATAATCAATATAATTTGTTCCATGCGGGCTACTCGTTCGCTGCGTTACATATTGCTAAAAAATCTTCTGCCACCAAAGCCGCGCCACCAATCAAGCCGCCGTCAATATCTGTTTGCTCAAATAGCTCGGCGGCATTGCCGGCTTTCACACTACCACCGTATAAAATACGAGTTTTTTGCGCCAGTGAAGCATCGTGCTTCTCTAATTGCTGACGAATAAATGCATGTACATCCTGTGCCTGCTCGGGCGTCGCGGTTTTGCCCGTGCCAATCGCCCACACAGGCTCATACGCAAGCACAGCATCGCAGTCGCTCCATTTGCTGGCCGAGTTCACCGCCAACACTGCGGTTAATTGCTCTTCGATGACACTCAGGGTTTGCTCAGATTCACGCTGGGCCAGCGTCTCGCCGACGCATAATACAGGCTTGATTCCCTGCTCGGCTAGTCGCGTAAACTTTTGCGCAATTATTGCGTCGTCGTCGGCGAAAAATGCGCGCCGCTCCGAGTGGCCGATGATAGCGTAGCTACAACCAAGGTCGTTCAACATAGCTGCCGACACTGCGCCAGTATACGCTCCGTCGTTTTGCGACGCGCAATCTTGTGCGCCCCAAGCAAGGGCTTCGCCCTTAAGCGCAGCGGCAATCTGCTGCATGTAGACGAAAGGAGGGCACACAACGGCGTCGATGCCCGCGAAATGCGAACCACCTGCGGTTAGCGAGGCTAGCAGCGCGTCATTCTGCGCCGCCGAGCCGTTCATTTTCCAATTACCAATTACCAATGGTCTGCGCATGCTTCAATGCTCCCATCAAAACGGGCGCACATGGTAACCAAGGCCGATGCAAGTTACAAGAAAATGGTAGCCTTCAGTGCATGCAGGCCAAAAGGTTTTAGCGGCAAACTGAGTTTAGGCGACTGCCCGTTCGACCGCGTGCGCCAACTCTTGCGCCAACTGGCCGACCAGCAGACCATTTTCGCCCTCAACCATCACTCGCACTACCGGCTCGGTGCCTGAAGGACGCAGCAACACGCGACCGCGATTACCCAGCTTGTCTTCAACCAGTGTTACGGCTTTCTGCACTTCAGGCTTGTCGCCCAAATTGAACTTATCATTCAACTTAACGTTGATCATACTTTGTGGGAATTTGGTCATGCCGTTACGCAAGTCGCGCAGACTGCTACCGGTGGAACTAACTGCAAACAAAACCTTCAGCGCCGCGATAATACCGTCGCCGGTAGTAGTCACATCGGCACATATAATGTGGCCCGAAGACTCGCCGCCCAATTTCCAGCCCTTCTCAAGCATTTGCTCCAAAACATAACGGTCGCCCACCTGTGCACGGGTGAACGGGATGCCCAGTTCCTGCAGCGCCAGCTCGAAACCCAGATTAGACATTTGCGTACCGACTACACCACCGCATGTGCCAGTGCTGCGCAGCTGATCACAGGCGATGATGTATAGCAACTCGTCGCCGTCGACCACTTCGCCCGTATGATCGACGAACAACACGCGATCACCGTCGCCGTCAAGAGCCACACCAATATCGGCCCCCTCCTTGAGAACAGTTTCCTGAAGCAGCTTGGGGTTAGTAGACCCTACTCCGTCGTTGATATTCAAACCATTTGGCTCGACGCCGATTTCAATCACCTGCGCACCGAGTTCACGCAACACAGCCGGCGCCACGTGGTAAGTTGCGCCGTTAGCGCAATCAACAACGACTTTCATGCCATTCAGATTAAAGCCGGTTGGTACCGTGCTTTTACAAAACTCAATGTAGCGACCACCGGCATCTGACATGCGTGTCACCTTGCCGAGTTTGTACGATTCGACTGTCGTCATCGGTTCCTTGATTTGCCTTTCAATCAGCAACTCTGTTTCGTCGGGCAGTTTGGTGCCCTGACCGGAGAAAAACTTGATGCCGTTATCATCGTACGGGTTATGCGAGGCGCTAATTACAATACCGGCACGCGCGTTGAAGGTACGAGTCAAATACGCGATGGCGGGAGTTGGCATCGGCCCTAACAGGGTCACATCAACACCTGCCGCCACTAAACCAGCTTCCAGCGACGACTCAAACATATAGCCTGAGATGCGTGTGTCTTTACCGATCAATACCTGACCCAGCCGATCGCCCTGCATTTGTGCGGTAAACACCTTGCCTACAGCCCAACCCAGCTTGAGTACAAACTTGGGAGTAATTACGCCGCAGCCAACGCGGCCACGAATGCCATCGGTGCCAAAAAATTGTTTTTTCATTAAAAGTTTATATCCCTAATTGCCGTTATTGTCGCGATGGCATCTGCTGTAGCCTGTATATCGTGAGTGCGCAGCATGTGTATACCCTGGAAAGCAGCGAGCGCGCTGAGCGCCACACCACCAGTGAGCCTTTTTGCGATGTCTTTGCCTAGTATAGACCCAATCATCGATTTGCGAGAGATGCCGATCAACAGTGGATAGCCCAGCTCCAGCAGGTCTGGCAGCTTACGGAATAACGTCAAATTATGCTGCAAATTTTTACCGAAACCAAAGCCCGGGTCGAGCATAATACGCGCGGAATCAATTCCGCTGGCGATGCACTGCTGTGTGCGGGAGCTAAGAAAATCGCTGACCTCGCTCACTACATCGTTATATTCAGGTGCAACCTGCATGTTCTGCGGCTCGCCTTGCATGTGCATCAGACACACCGCCATGCTGGAGTCTGCCACCGCCTGCAAGGCGCCGTCGCGCTGCAGCGCACGCACATCATTGATCAGTGCAGCGCCCAGCTTGCCGGCCTCACGCATCAGCTGCGGATTGCTGGTATCGATAGACAGCGGCACATCAAGCTCGGCGCGCAGTAGCTCCAGCACCGGTAATACGCGCTCCATTTCTTCTTCAGAGCTGACGTACGGAGCATTTGGTCGAGTCGATTCACCGCCAATATCGATGCAATCGGCGCCCTCGTCCAGCATACATTGCGCTCGCCGCAACGCCTTAACGAGATCGGGTTTGCCTTGATCAAACAGTTGGCCGCCGTCTGAAAACGAGTCAGGGGTAATATTCAAAATACCCATGATGCGCGGCCTGTCGAACGCGATACTATAATCGCCGCACACCAATACGGCTACCGGGTTGGCGTTGTCGGCTGTTAAAGCCACAGTGGAAAGGAATTTATAGGAAAGGTTGCGCAGCGGGGAACCCCACTGCGCAGATCGGAACTATACGTCGCCGACCGGCCCGCCGATGGGGCCATCTTTCTTGGCAGCGTCTTGCGCGTCATCCGCATCGCCACCGGTCGCATTCCCACCAGAACCCCAGTCTGACCAGTCAGCCGGCGGGCTTGGTTCGCGGCCAGCCATGATTTCGTTAATCTGCGAAAGGTCGATCGTTTCGTAGAGCATTAACGCATCGGCCATTTTTTCCAACTTGTCGCGGTTTTCACCCAATAATCGCTGCGCGGTAGCGTAGCACTCGTCGATGATCGCTCGCACCTCTTCGTCGATTAGCTTGGCAGTCGCGCCCGAAATACTCTTAGCCGCCGAACCCGCGGAGCGACCAAGGAACACCTCTTCTTCCGCTTCGTCATACATTAGCGGACCCATCTTTTCAGACAACCCCCATTTGGTCACCATATTACGTGCAATTTCAGTTGCACGCTGGATATCGTTAGACGCACCTGTGGTGACACCGTCGGCGCCGAGGGTCATTTCCTCAGCTACACGTCCGCCAAACAAACTGCAGATCTGGCTGTTGATTTGTCGCTTGCTGTGGCTATAACGATCCTCTTCCGGCAAAAACATAGTAACGCCCAGCGCCCTGCCGCGCGGGATAATACTCACCTTGTAGACCGGGTCATGCTCTGGCACCAAACGGCCAACAATTGCATGACCAGCTTCATGGTAGGCCGTATTGCGCTTTTCCGACTCGGACATCACCATAGATTTGCGCTCCGCGCCCATCATAATTTTGTCCTTGGCCAGTTCGAATTGCTCCATCATCACCACGCGCAAGTTAGAGCGCGCGGCAAACAGGGCGGCTTCGTTAACCAGGTTGGCCAGGTCGGCGCCGGAAAAACCGGGCGTACCACGAGCGATATTGGCTGGCTTCACGTCGTCGGCCAGCGGCACTTTACGCATGTGTACCTTGAGTATTTGTTCTCGGCCACGGATGTCTGGCAGGCTGACCACAACCTGACGGTCAAAACGCCCCGGTCGCAACAAGGCGGGGTCAAGCACATCGGGCCGGTTGGTAGCAGCAATCACGATCACGCCGTCATTGGCTTCAAAGCCGTCCATCTCAACCAGTAACTGGTTCAACGTTTGTTCACGCTCGTCATGGCCTCCGCCCAAGCCGGCGCCACGATGGCGGCCGACGGCATCAATCTCATCGATAAAGATGATACAAGGCGCCTGTTTCTTGGCTTGATCGAACATATCGCGTACCCGCGATGCGCCAACACCGACGAACATTTCGACAAAGTCGGAACCTGAAATCGAGAAGAACGGCACCTTAGCCTCGCCTGCAATCGCTTTGGCTAACAAGGTTTTACCGGTACCCGGCTGGCCAACCATCAATACGCCGCGCGGGATGCGACCACCCAGGCGCTGGAATTTACTGGGGTCGCGCAAAAACTCTACCAGCTCCTTAACGTCGTCCTTGGCTTCTTCAACACCAGCCACATCGGCGAAGGTGGTCTTAATTTGATCCTCGCCCAGCAGGCGCGCTTTGCTCTTGCCGAAGCTCATGGGCCCACCTCGGCCACCGGCACCGCCCTGCATCTGGCGCATAAAGAACATGAATACCGCAATAATGATCAAAATGGGGAAGCAGGCGACCAGCAGCTGCGTCCACAGACTTTGCTGTTCTGGCGCACGGCCTTCGACTTCAACACTGTTATCCAGCAAGTCGCCCATCAGCCCGGAGTCCTGCACAGCAGGGCGGATCGTCTGGAACACTTCGCCGTTGCCACGCTCGCCGTTGATCACCAGGCCATCGATTACGACCTTGCGTATCTCGCCGGCCTGAACCTGCTCGACAAACTGCGAGTAGTCCAGCGTTTCAGCGCTGGGTTTAACGTTGAGGTTTTGAAATACCATCAGCAATACGGCCGCTATGATGGTCCAAAGTAAAAGATTCTTTGCCATATCGTTCAAGGGACTACCCTCTTAGTACTTGCCGGCTGAAATTGGAGGTTGCTACACAAACTAACGTAGCATTGAGACAGAATTAACACCGACTTGTTTCATTGCCATCTTTAACTTTACTACAGTTTATCGACTCTCACCACTTATGCGCCCTCACTATGCTGATTCGCGCCATTGAAGCCGCTTGCTACCAGATAGACTTCCCGCGACCGTGGCCGCGATGCTTTAGGTTTACGGGTCTGAACTGTGCTGAACTGCTTGCTACAATCCGCGATAAGTGACTCGAAACCTTCGCCTTGAAAGGCCTTGGCGACGAAGCTCGCGCCAGGCTGTAATATCTGTCGCGCTAAGTCGAGCGCCAACTCAACTAGATACGTTGACCGCGCCTGATCGGTTGCCATCACTCCCGATATATTGGGGGCCATGTCGGAAATAACAAGGCTTGCCCTGCCAGCAACCAAACTGCTCAAAATAGCATCAAACGCCGGCTGCTCAGTGAAATCACCTTCGATAAACTCGACGCCAGCCAATGGTTCCATCGGCAAAATATCAGTAGCAATCACACGACCGGTTGCGCCAACCAGCTGCGCTGCCACCTGCGACCAGCCACCCGGCGCAGCGCCTAGGTCGACTACCGTCATACCTGACTTAAATAAACGGTGCTTTTCGTTCAATTCCAGCAATTTAAAACAGGCACGCGAGCGATAGCCTGCCTGTTGCGCCCGCTTGACGTAGGGGTCATCAAAATGCTCTTGCAGCCAGCGGTTACTGCTTTTAGAACGACTCATATTGAGGTGCACTTAAGCCAGTTGAGTTAGGGTAGAATAGCGCGCCATATTAAATGTAGAGCATCTTTAGAATACATAATGGAACTTACTAGCGCGTACAAACAGCAGCTGAAAGCTACTGGCCACAAGCTAAAGCCAATTATAACCATCGCCGACAAAGGCTTGAGTGAAAATATTGAGAAAGAAATCGAGCGCGCGCTGGAGGATCACGAGCTGATTAAAATTCGACTTGTCGTCGATGATCGCAAACTGCGTCGGCAGCTGGCCGACAGCATGGCGGCACAGCATCATGCACAGATAGCGCAGCGTATTGGTAACATCGTACTACTGTACCGGCAGGCGAAAAAACCCAATCCGAAGCTGTCCAATTTGTTGCGAACCCTGTAGCCCAGCGCCCGCTTCAGGCGGGCGTGCTACAGGTGCTCGACCTTGGAGATTTCGTATTCGACTGCACCTTTGGGCGTTTTTACAACGACCACTTCGCCTGCCTCCTTGGCGATTAATGCTCTGGCGATCGGTGAATTAATGGATACTTTGTTCAACTTCACGTCGGCTTCGTCGTCACCGACTATTTTCCAGGTTTGGGTTGCTTCGGTGTCCATATTATAGACTTCTACCGTCGTCCCGAAAATCACTTTGCCATTGGGTGGAATGGTCGTCACATCGATAACCCGCGCTTCAGCCAGTTTACCTTCGATCTCTCCAATACGGCCTTCGGCAAAACTCTGCTGCTCACGCGCCGCATGATATTCGGCATTTTCTTTCAGGTCGCCATGTTCACGCGCCTCAGCGATGGCCTGTACGATGCGCGGCCGCTCTACCGTTTTTAAATGCTGTAATTCTGCACGCAACTGGGCTGCGCCCTCAACGGTCATAGGGATCTGACTCATGTTTGAATTCTCTCGTGTAATTCCTGAAGGCGCCTTACCTGGGTTGCGCCGCCAAACTGCAGTGCCATGCAAACCGCTTCAGCACCTGCCAGGGTGGTGGTGTAAAAAACTTTGTACTGCAACGCGCTGCGGCGAATGGTAGCAGAATCTTTAATGGCCTGTTTGCCTTCGGTGGTATTCACGATAAAGTGAATTTCACGGTTTTTTATTGCATCCGCAATATGCGGCCGCCCCTCTGCCACTTTATTTATAGCACGCACCGGAACCTGCGCCTGGGTCAAGACTTTTGCTGTACCGCGAGTGGCGATGATCTCAAAACCCAGATCGATCAGGCTTTTCGCAACGCTGACGGCTCCCGCCTTATCGGCATCGCGCACGCTAACAAAAGCAACGCCGGAGGTGGGAATCGATTCACCCGCAGCGAGCATAGATTTGGCAAACGCTTCGGCAAAGCTATCGCCAATGCCCATCACTTCGCCAGTGGACTTCATCTCCGGTCCGAGGATGGGATCAACGCCCGGGAATTTATTAAACGGAAATACGGCCTCCTTAACACTGAAGTAAGGGGGCACAATTTCCTGTGTCAGCCCCTGCTCCAGCAGCGACGTACCGGCCATGCAGCGGGCCGCAACCTTGGCCAATGAGAGACCAATGCATTTGGACACAAACGGCACCGTGCGTGAGGCACGCGGATTCACTTCAATCACGTAAATCTGCTCGTCCTGATACGCCAGCTGCACGTTCATCAAGCCAATCACGCCCAACTCCAGCGCCATTAGCTTGACCTGGTTACGCATTGCATCCTGCACCGACTCCGCTAGCTGGTAGGGAGGCAACGAACAAGCCGAATCGCCGGAATGCACCCCGGCCTGCTCGATATGCTGCATAATCGCGCCGATCACCACTTGCTCGCCGTCGCTAACGGCGTCGATATCCACCTCAATGGCGGCGTTTAAAAAATGGTCCAGCAGCACCGGCGAGTCGTTAGAGACTCTAACCGCCTCCTGCATATAGGTTCGCAGTTCGTCTTCTTTATGCACGATTTCCATCGCGCGGCCGCCCAACACATATGAGGGCCGCACCACAATCGGGTAGCCAATTTCACCGGCCACTGCCAATCCTTCTTCCAGGCTGCGCACGGTTGTATTCGGCGGCTGCAGCAGGTGCAGGTGCTCGATCATTTGCTGGAAGCGTTCGCGGTCTTCGGCACGGTCGATGGCATCTGGCGTAGTGCCCATTATCGGTACGCCGGCCTCTTGCAGGGCATTGGCCAGCTTCAGCGGCGTTTGACCGCCAAACTGCACGATCACGCCTTTGGGTTGCTCCAGCGCCACAATTTCCAGCACGTCTTCCAGCGTTACCGGTTCGAAGTAGAGCCTGTCCGAGGTGTCAAAATCGGTAGAAACCGTTTCAGGATTACAGTTGACCATGATGGTTTCATAACCATCTTCGCGCATCGCCAGCGCCGCATGCACGCAGCAGTAATCGAACTCTATGCCCTGCCCGATGCGATTCGGCCCGCCGCCTAACACCATAATTTTGTCGCGATCGCTTACGTCGGCTTCGCATTCTTCTTCGTATGTCGAATACATATACGCCGTGGATGATGCAAACTCAGCGGCGCACGTGTCTACGCGTTTATAAACCGGTCGGATATCAAGACTGTGTCGGTGCTCGCGCACGACCTGTTCAGGTAACGCAAGTAGATCGGCAAGGCGCTTGTCGGCAAAGCCCTTGCGCTTCAGCCGCCACATTGCTTCGCTGTCAATATCGGCCAACGACTTTTGCTCAAGATCTTGCTCTATGTGAATAAGCTCTTGAATTTGGACCAGAAACCAGGGATCAATACCGGTTAGCTCGTATACCTCCTCGACCGTCATGGCAAGCCGGAATGCATCGCCAACGTACCAGATACGCTGATCATTGGCGCTGCGCAACAATCCCTCCAGCGTTGCACGGCTATCTGTCGCAGCCAAATTTAGTTTGGGATCGAAACCGCTGGCACCGACTTCCAGGCCACGCAAAGCCTTTTGCATGGACTCCTGAAACGTACGACCAATCGCCATCACTTCGCCAACCGATTTCATCTGCGTGGTCAGTCTGTCGTCGGCGGCCGCAAATTTTTCGAAGGTAAAGCGCGGTATCTTGGTGACTACGTAGTCTATAGATGGCTCAAACGAGACAGGTGTCGCATTGCCGGTGATTTCGTTGCGCAGTTCATCCAGCGTATAACCCACGGCCAGTTTGGCGGCAACCTTGGCGATAGGAAAGCCGGTCGCCTTGGAGGCCAGCGCAGAAGAGCGCGACACGCGAGGGTTCATCTCAATCACAACCAGCCGACCGTCCACCGGGTTGACGCCGAACTGCACATTGGAACCGCCGGTTTCCACGCCGATGACCCGCAACACGGCCAACGCCGCGTTGCGCATGATTTGATATTCCTTGTCGGTCAGGGTTTGTGCTGGTGCAACGGTGATCGAATCACCAGTGTGAATGCCCATGGCGTCGACGTTTTCAATAGTGCAGATGATGATGCAGTTGTCATTTTTGTCGCGCACCACCTCCATCTCGTATTCTTTCCAGCCGATCAAAGACTCGTCGATCAACAGCTCGTTGGTTGGCGACAGATCCAGTCCGCGTTCGCAGATCTCGACAAACTCTTCGCGGTTGTAGGCGATACCGCCGCCCGAACCGCCCATGGTAAAAGACGGCCTGATAATGCTGGGAAAGCCGATTTGATCCAACACCTGTTTGGCTTCTTCCATGCTGTGGGCAAAGGCCGAACGCGGTGTTTCCAGGCCGATCGCCTGCATCGCTTCGTCAAAACGTTGTCGGTCTTCGGCCTTATCAATCGCATCCTGGGTGGCGCCGATCATGGTTACGCCGTATTGCTCCAGCACCCCTTCCCGCGCCAGGTCCAACGCGCAGTTGAGTGCGGTTTGACCGCCCATGGTAGGTAACAGGGCATCCGGCTTTTCGCGCTCGATAATTTGAGCCACAGTTTGCCAGGTTATGGGCTCGATATAGGTTGCATCAGCCATCGCCGGGTCAGTCATGATGGTAGCAGGATTGGAGTTCACCAGAATGACGCGAAAACCTTCTTCACGTAGCGCCTTGCAGGCCTGGGCACCGGAATAATCAAACTCGCAGGCCTGACCAATGACGATAGGCCCCGCACCGAGAATAAGAACAGAATGTATATCGGTTCGCTTTGGCATGCGCTTAACGTTTCTCGGCTGGGTCGCTATGCTGCTGCATAAGCTTTATAAAATGGTCGAATAATGGCGCGACATCGTGTGGCCCTGGGCTGGCTTCGGGGTGGCCCTGAAAGCTGAAGGCCGGCTTGTCGGTCAGCTCAATACCTTGCAACGAATCGTCGAATAAAGAACGATGGGTGGCGCGCACGTTGGCCGGCAGAGTGCTTTCGTCCAGCGCGAAGCCGTGATTCTGGCTGGTAATCATCACCGTGCCGCTGGCCAGATTCTGGACCGGATGATTAGCGCCGTGATGACCGAATTTCATTTTCAGGCTGCGTGCACCGCAGGCCAGGCCAAGCAGTTGATGACCGAGACAAATACCAAACAGCGGCATGCCGTCGGCCAGTAAGCTTTGAATTGCCGCGATGGCGTAATCACAGGGTTCAGGATCACCGGGACCGTTCGACAGGAACACGCCGTCGGGCTGCATGGCCAACACCTCAGCGGCGGGTGTGGTCGCGGGTACAACGGTGACCCGGCAGCCTAGCTCAACCAGCATGCGTAACATATTACGCTTCACGCCAAAGTCATAGGCCACCACGTGGAAAGCTAAACTGGCTGGATCAGGTTCGGAATAGCCCTGGTTAATCTGCCAGCAACCGCTCGTCCAGGCGCAGGGTTCGCTAACGCTGACTTCGCGCGCCAGGTCCATGCCTTGCAGGCCAGCAAAGTCACGTGCTGCCTGCAGCGCGGCGTCTTCGTTAATATCACCGGCCATCAGACACGCATTCTGGGTTCCTTTGCTGCGCAGAATACGGGTTAAACGGCGAGTATCAATCTCGGCAATTGCAATGACGTTGCGCTGTTGCAGGTATTCACCGAGGCTTTGTTCGCTGCGAAAGTTAGATGCCAACAGCGGCAGGTCACGAATCACCAGACCGGCTGCCCAAACAGCGTTCGATTCTTCGTCTTCGCTATTAACGCCGGTGTTACCAATATGCGGATAGGTAAGCGTGACGATTTGTTTGGCGTAGGACGGGTCAGTGAGAATTTCCTGGTAGCCGGTCATCGAGGTGTTGAAAACCGCCTCACCGACTGCAATACCTGCGGCTCCAATAGAGATGCCGCGAAATAAACTACCGTCTGCGAGCGCTAAAACAGCCGGTTGTTGCAAGACCGTGACCTCATATTATCGGGGTGATGAAGAGCAATGAAAACAGGTGCGATCTCGCAAAAAAGCGAGATGAAGGCAGTGCTTCATCTCGCTTTTCATTATCTGACTCGTTGGGAGCAAATGCGGGCGCCAATCGACCTGTAAATCGCGGCGCTATTCTACGCAATTTCGCAGTCTGATGTCCATCGCAAACTAGCTCAGACTGGCTTAAGGCAGGGCAATATCGACCGCCACGCTGGCTTGCTTATCGCCCTCTGCCGCCCCAAGGCTCGCTTGCAAGCCGGTCGCATCGCTGCTGTTTATGGTGATGTCAGCTGTGCTGGCTTTATTAACGCCGATGGCCTGTGCGGACGTAATAAATTCCAGAGTGACGTCAGCGTCCACACCCTGCCGCGCTTCAATGCGCAGCTGTTGATCGCCATTGCTGCCTTCAACGTAAAGGTCAGACAGTTTCAGGTTGTTGCTCGACAGGCGAATGACGATCTCATTCGGATTGTTCGTGCCGGTGCGATCGGCTAGTTCCTGCTCGCTTTCAAAGAAGCAATCGGTATCTAATACGGATTCTTCCTCCAGCGCAGCTGAGGTGACGCGCGCAGTGCCGAGTTTGGCACTGCTGTCAGCGCTTAGCTTGACCAGCGTGAGCGAGCCTTGAAAATCAATGCTACCGGAATTGCCGACGAATGAGCCGATCAAACGGTTGTTATCCGCGTTCGGTGTCAGGCTGGCGATTCCGCCAGACAATGCAACCTGGAAGCTGCCGTCGGCCTGTCGCTGCGGCGTTTGCACGGGCGTGCCGGTGTAACAACTGGTGAATGTAAGCGAGCTGCTATCCTCAATGCGCACGCTGGCGCGCACCAGCTCCCGACCGGCACCACGCACGGCCTTGTCGTCGATAATATAGTCGTAATTGCCGATCAGCAGCCAGAGGCCGGCTAACGAATTAGCTGCCGCGACCGCGCTGTAGGCGTTAGCATCGAACACGCTGCCGTCTTCCGGCTCAAGTACCAGCACGGCTTGGTCGTCGTCGCCGTCATTACATCCCGGCGCAAGTACTATGCAAGCCGCCAGCGACGCGACTCTTAGCCGTCGTGTTAACTCTGAGGTGTTGAGCAAATGACTCACCAGTATTTGAAACGCGCCAGCGTCGCCAGCGCGGCTTTTTTGTCGAATGCGATCAAGGGTTCGTTGTTGGCCGAGTAGCCGCGCGTCAGAAAACGAGCAAAGCGCAGGTCACCGCTGACATGCGCTTTAAAAAAGGCTACCGTATAAAGGTTTTGCAGGCGGGTGGCAGTATCGACAGGTAAAGCATCACCCATGCAGGTTTCGTTATAAGGGCTGACTAAGCTGGAAAAGCCGATGGCTGGCCACTCATCGATGCCAGAGCCGCGCTCGATCAATTCATCGCCAAGCGCACACACCTCGGTAAAATGATCGCGGCCAGCACCGACCAGGTCAACACTATAAATCGGCGCGCTGCCGGTTATCGCATTGAAAACACGCTCGTTTTCTGCAACCTGCTCTGCGGCCTCTGCGCTGCCGCCCATCAACAGCGTTGGAATGGACACGGTCGCCAGCTGCTCCTCGGTAAAAGAGTCTGCGGCCACGTCGGGCGACACGGGCAACATTGCGACTACTCGCGGATCAGCCTCAGCACCCCCAAAACCCAGTTCCATACCCAGCGTCGCAGCAGCGCCGAACTGGTGGCCAAGCACACCAACGCGCGTTGGGTGAATACGCTGATAAAATATATCGTTCTCGTTGCGCGCACGGGTCAGCATAAAATCGATGCTGAAACTCAGATCCGGCACCCGGTCCAGCGTAGCTTGCTCTCCTGAAACGATCAGGTCCGAGCCGCTGGTATTACCAGTATGCGCCGGCGCGACTACTATAAAGCCGTGGCTGGCCAGCACTTCCATTAACGGCGCAGATTGCGTATTGGCACCATCAAAGCCGTGCGAAAACACGAGTAAATGGCGAAATTTCTGTGCTGACGGCTGTAACCCATCAAACGCAATATTGGCGGTAATGTCGAGCCCCTCAACCACCGGATAGGTGCTCAGCTCACTGCCTGTCGTGTCGACGTCTACTGGATACCAAACATCGGTTTTCAATTCGCGGTTTGCACGGTTGGCGTCGGTCGCGGTAAAGCTGGAATGTCCTACCCTCCACGGCCCCGCTACGCTCGGGTCAGCCGGTGCAGGCTCTGCATTCAACGCCATGCTCAGTAATAGCGTAGCGGCGATAAACAGTTTTTTAAGCAACGGCATGGCATTCAGCAACGTTTTGAGAGGTAGAACACTAGTCAACCATTACACGGAGAGGCTGTCAAACCAGCTCATTGATATCGCAAACGCTTAGCAATAAATAATGAGGCCTGGTTGACCCGTAAGGCCAACTGCACGGCTTCGCGCTTGAGCAGCCCCACAAACCAGGGGAATTTCGTTTAACTGGCCATTCGGCCTAGAGTGCTTCCGATTTACCTTCGACGTCGTGCGCCATTCGCCTGCCTTCGAGCGTTCGCCTAGCCTGTATTATCGCAACTACCACCATTGGCAGCACCAGCAGTAAACCCAGTATTAGCAAGCTATGAGGATGGTATGGCAATTGCCATGCCGGCGGCATCAGACTGTTTGTGTTAGCTAGCTCAAATACCGCCAGGGCGACCAATACGCAGCCAAAGTAGTCAACCGCTGCGATGACCTTTGACATACCCTAGCGCAGCTCTAACACGTCTTGCATGTCGTACAAGCCGGTTTGCTGCCCGGCGATCCATTTGGCCGCACGCATCGCGCCGCGGGCGAAGCTCATTCGGCTGCTGGCTTTGTGAGTGATCTCGACACGCTCGCCCTCTGCGGCGAACATCACGGTGTGATCGCCGACAATATCGCCGGCTCGCACGGTGGCAAAACCAATGGTATTTGCATCTCTGGCCCCGGTGTGCCCCTGCCGTTCATATACGGCGCAGTCTTTTAGATCGCGGCCCAGCGCATCAGCAACCACTTCACCCATTCGCAGAGCTGTGCCCGAAGGGGCGTCGACTTTATGGCGGTGATGAGCCTCATAAATTTCTATATCAACCTCGTCACCCAACACCCTGGCGGCAGTGGCAAGCAGACTGAAACACAGGTTGACGCCGACACTCATATTCGGCGCAAACATAATGGCGCTGCGGGCGGCGGCGTCGACAAGTTGCTGCTTTTGCGCAGCGTCCAGGCCGGTAGTGCCAACCACCATCTTTTTCCCCGCCTGAGCGCAAATTGTGGCGTTAGCCAGGGAGGCCTGTGGCGCAGTGAAGTCGATCAATACGTCGAACTGGTCGAGCACAGCCTGAATATCGTCAACCAGCAATACGCCGTTTTTACCGATGGCTGCCAGTTCGCCGGCGTCAAAACCAATAAAGCTGCTTTCGGGGCGTTCAATAGCTGCTGTTAATTGCAGCCCTTCCGTGTTGCTGGCTGCTTCGATTAGAGTCTTGCCCATGCGCCCGGCGGCGCCGGTGACGGCTATACGTAACATAGCTCTTCCTCTGATTGCCGCACTCTACGGTAGTTGGCGAGAATGGTGCACACTAAGGCTTCATCTCGTCGAAAAAGTTTTTCACGCCTTTAAACCAGTTGGTCTTACGTGGCGACTGTTTGGAGCCGCCTTCGTCCATCAAACCACGAAACTCTTCCAGCAGTTCTTTCTGGCGACGGGTAAGATGCACCGGCGTTTCCAGCACTACGCGGCACAGCAAATCACCGGCGCTGCCGCCGCGCACCGGCACTACGCCTTTGCCGCGCAGGCGAAATAGCTTGCCGGTTTGAGTTTCGGTAGGAATTTTTAGTTTGACACGGCCGTCGAGGGTCGGCACTTCGAGTTCGCCACCTAACGCCGCATCGACGAAACTGATTGGCACTTCGCAGTATAAATGCTTACCGTCACGCTCGAATAAGCCGTGCTCACGCACGGAAATCTGCACGAACAGGTCGCCCGCGGGACCGCCATTGGGGCCGGCTTCGCCCTCGCTCGCCAGCCTGATACGATCACCCGTGTCGACCCCCGCCGGTACTTTCACTGACAGCGATTTATGCTGCTCGATACGGCCCTGACCGCGACACTTTTGACAAGGATCTGATATGACTTTGCCGTTACCGTGGCATTTCGGGCACGTCTGCTGCACCGAGAAAAAGCCTTGTTGCATACGCACCTGACCCACTCCACCGCAGGTGCCGCAGGTAGTTGGCGAGCTGCCCGGCTTGGCGCCGCTACCGTCGCATCGCTCACAGTTGACCAGCGTCGGCACTCTGATTTTTACCGAAGTGCCTTTAACCGCTTGCTCAAGATCGAGTTCCAACGTGTACTGCAGATCGGAACCGCGCGTTGGACCACTGCGCCCACGACCACCGCCACCACCAAAAATGTCGCCAAATACATCGCCGAATATATCGCTAAAGCCGCCACCGCCGCCGCCAAATCCGCCTCTGGCTTGCGGGTCAACGCCGGCATGACCGAATTGATCGTAGGCGCTACGTTTTTCCCGGTCTGATAGTATTTCGTAGGCTTCGGTTGCTTCCTTGAACTTGGAATCGGCATTGGCATCATCGGAGTTACGATCCGGATGAAATTTCATCGCAATGCGGCGGTAGGCCTTTTTTAGATCGGCTTCGCTGGCATCACGTGCGATACCCAGTATTTCGTAGTAATCTTTTTTCGACATCTTGTTTCACTATGTATATAACAGGAACAACAACGCGGGATTGCTCCCGCGTTGATGTTCGCTTTTTCTAATCAGCTTAGCCGATGTTCGCGCTAAACACGATTACTTATCGTCTTTAACCTCTTCGAACTCAGCGTCTACCGCGTCGCTATCTGCGGTTTTAGCGTCAGCTTCCGCTCCGCCCTCAGCACCATCCGCCCCGGCTTTCTGCGCCTCGGCAGCTTGCTCAGCGTACAGCTTTTGTGCCAACGCTGACGACGCTTCGGTCAGCTTGGTGGTCGCCGCTTCGATGGCTGCCTTGTCATCGCCCTTAACCGCTTCTTCACCTTCCTTGATCGCCGCCTCGATGCTGGTTTTCTCTTCGTCGGTCGCTTTATCACCGGCTTCTTCCAGCGTTTTACGGGTGGCGTGTATCAGTCCGTCAAGCGTGTTGCGTACTTTTACCACTTCTTCAAACTGACGGTCAGCGTCCGCATTAGCTTCCGCATCCTTGACCATTTTTTCAATCTCGTCGTCCGACAAACCGCTCGACGCCTTGATCACAATCGACTGTTCCTTACCGGTTGCGCTGTCTTTGGCCGACACGTTCAAAATGCCATTAGCATCGATGTCAAAGCTGACCTCTATTTGCGGCACGCCGCGCGGCGCAGGCGGTATATCGGCCAGGTCGAAGCGACCCAGCGATTTGTTCTGCCCGGCCTGTTTACGCTCGCCCTGCACCACGTGAATGGTCACCGCAGTTTGATTGTCGTCCGCCGTAGAGAAAACCTGTGACTTCTTGCTCGGAATCGTCGTGTTTTTCTCGATCAGCGCGGTCATCACGCCACCCATGGTTTCAATACCCAGGGTCAGCGGCGTTACGTCCAGCAGCAGTACGTCTTTCACATCGCCCGACAGCACCGCACCTTGAATACCCGCACCAATCGCAACGGCCTCGTCAGGGTTAACGTCTTTACGCGGCTCTTTGCCGAAGAATGACTTAACTTTTTCCTGCACCAGCGGCATCCGCGTTTGGCCACCGACCAGAATTACATCGTCAATTTCTGACGCGGACATGCCGGCGTCTTTCAACGCAGTTTTAACCGGCTCCAGCGAACGCTCGACCAGCTCTTCTACCAACGACTCCAGCTTGGCGCGGGTTAGCTTGACCACCAGGTGCTTCGGCCCGGAAGCGTCAGCAGTGATGTACGGCAGGTTCACTTCGGTTTGCTGGGCGCTGGAAAGCTCGATTTTAGCCTTCTCGGCCGCTTCTTTCAGGCGCTGCAGTGCCAACGGGTCGTTGTGAACATCGATGCCCGTGTCTTTCTTAAATTCTGCTGCCAGATATTCAATCAAACGCAGGTCGAAGTCTTCACCACCCAGGAACGTATCGCCGTTGGTTGAATGCACTTCAAACTGGTGCTCGCCATCGACTTCGGCAATTTCAATGATCGAAATATCGAAAGTACCGCCACCGAGGTCGTACACCGCAATGGTGCGGTCGCCTTTGGACTTGTCCATACCGTAAGCCAATGCTGCCGCGGTTGGCTCGTTGATAATGCGCTTAACTTCCAGACCGGCAATTTTGCCAGCATCCTTGGTCGCCTGGCGCTGCGAGTCATTGAAGTATGCCGGTACAGTAATGACCGCCTCGGTTACTGTCTCGCCCAGATACTCTTCGGCTGTCTTTTTCATCTTCATCAGAATTTGCGCTGACACCTGCGGTGCCGACATTTTCTGACCGTTAGCCTCTACCCAGGCATCGCCATTGTCAGCGGCAACAATCTTGTAAGGCACCATTTTGATGTCTTTTTGTACAACATCGTCTTTAAACTGACGGCCAATCAGACGCTTCACTGCGAATACAGTGTTCTGTGGATTAGTTACCGCCTGCCGCTTAGCCGACTGGCCGACGAGAATTTCGCCACCTTCAACGTATGCAACAATCGACGGCGTAGTGCGGTCACCTTCCGAATTTTCAATGACCTTGGGTTTGCCGCCTTCCATAACCGCTACGCAGCTATTGGTGGTACCCAGGTCGATACCAATAATCTTACCCATGTTAATCTCCAGTTTTGTCTAATTTGCCGCGTAAGTTCGCTGCGGCGTTTAATTTATCTTGTTACGGATATTGGCCCAAACTTGTTGGTTTCAAGGGTAGGGTCAAGCCGTTTCATCAATTTTGGGAGTTGGTGCTTTCGACACTACTACCATGGCCGGACGAATCAGACGACCATTGAGCGTGTAACCTCGTTGCATTACGGTGAGCACACTGTTGGGCTCCGCGTCAGGGTTTTCAACCATCGACATCGCTTGATGAAACTGCGGGTCGAAGGGTTCACCCAGTGGGTCTACTTGCTCGAGGTTGAACTTGCTGAGCACGTCGATGAAACTCTTGTGGGTCAATTCCACACCTTGCAACAGGCTTTTTAACGCTGCGTCGTCAGAGGTGCCGGCCGACTGCTGGGCACGCTCCAGGTTGTCTACCACCGGCAGCAGGGCGTTACAGAATTTCTCCAGCGCAAATTTATGCGCGCCTTCAACATCTTTTTCCGCGCGGCGGCGGGCGTTTTGAGTATCGGCCAGCGCCCGCAGCGCCTGCTCTTTGGCCTGCTCCAGCTGTAGCTGCAAGCTTTCTATCTGCGCCTGCGGCGTAGCTGGCGCACTGTCCTCGGCTCCTTGCTGCTCACCCAATGGCGCGTCATTTGCCGTCTCGGCAACGGCTTCCTCAACTATTTGCTGCTCTTCTTGAGCCGCATCGTATTTGTCTTCGGCCACACTTACCCTCCATATGCCTGTTTTGTTTTCGCCTGCTAAAGATGCGGGCACTACCCGTTTTTTCAAGGAGCGTCCGCAATTAAATGTTGTGGGGTGATGCCAGCAAATCAACTATGAGTTAGACAAGGCGGCGCTAAGCATTCGCGCCGTTACATCGACAACCGGGATCACGCTGGCATAGGCCATGCGCGTGGGGCCGATAATGCCGAGCACACCGATCGATTTACTGCCGTTCCGGTACGGCGCAGTGACAACGCTGTAGTCTTCAAACAACTCATAGCCCGATTCTTCGCCAATAAATATGCGGATGCCATCAGCGTCCACACAGTGGCTCATTAAGGCGAGAATATCTTTTTTGTAGTCGAAGGCGTCGAACAGTTCTTTCAGGCGCTCCATATCCTGGCTTTGCAGGCTGCCGATCAGATTGCTCTGCCCGGCAACCACGCAGTCAGCACCGCCGTCACTATCCTGCAACGTTGCGGCGGCGACATCGATCATGGCTTGCATTAGCTTGCCGATAGATTCCTTGTCGGCGCGCATGGATGACAGCAGCTGCACCTTGACCTGTTCAAAATCAAGCCCGCTGTAACGTTCGTTGATAAACTGCGCGGCACGCTGTAGCTCGGCGTCCGTGTACGAACGGTCGGTTTGAATAATGCGATTTTCAACCTCTTTTTGGTTGAACACCAGTATCACCAATACCTTATTGCCGGATAAAGACAAAAATTCGACCCGTCGCAGAGTCACCTTTTCGGCCCGCGGCACGGTCACGACGCCGGCCTGTAGAGTGAGCTGCGACAGCAGGTTGGATGCAGTCTCAACCAATTCGGCGGGGCTGCGTTGCGGGTCGAGCTCAGCCCGCAAATTACTCAGGTAGTCATTATCAAACGGGTAAATAGTAATCAGGCTGT
The DNA here is from genome assembly GCA_037969395.1 of Pseudomonadales bacterium. Lineage (GTDB taxonomy): Bacteria > Pseudomonadota > Gammaproteobacteria > Pseudomonadales > JAUIET01 > JBBKXJ01. The sequence continues at coordinate 6,463 of JBBKXJ010000028.1, read as the reverse complement.
CGACGAACATGCGGTAACCCAGCCCGGTAGGTATGCGCCCGGCCGACGTATGCGGCGCGCTCACCAGGCCGCGCTTTTCAAGATCTGCCATCACGTTGCGCACCGTCGCCGGGCTAACGTTAAGCCCACTCTCTGCGACCAGGCTTTTCGATCCTACCGGCACACCTTCTCGAATATAGCGCTCGATCAGCGCCTTGAGAATCTGGCTATTGCGTTCTGATAGTTTGTCTTCGTTCATAGTATCTACAGAATAGCGCCTAATGAGTCGTAGCTACATACATGGGGTCTTCGGTGTGAATAATCCAGCACAATCAAAATACTTGTAGCCTAATAATTTTTACTGTATAAATAACCATGTACTGTATGTTTAAACAGTTTCAGTATAAGCACGAACTGTTTCTCAACGCACACCTCGCCGGGAGGCCGACATGCTCACTCACCTAGCGGTCAACAACTACACTACGGTAAAGAAGCTGGAGCTTGACTGCAAGCCCGGCATGACAGTAATTACCGGCGAAACTGGCGCAGGCAAATCGGTGATGCTTGATGCGTTGAGCCTGGTTATTGGCGGTCGCGCCGACTCCAAAGCCGTGCGCCACGGCGCCGAACGCACCGATATTCACGCAATTTTTGACGTCAGCCAGCTTACCGATGTTAAACAATGGCTGACTGCACGCGACCTGCAGCAAGGCGACGAGTGCTTGTTGCGCCGCGTGATTACCCGCGAAGGCCGCAGCCGCGCGTATATCAATGGCCAACCCGTGCCCGTACAAGATTTGAAACAGCTTGGTCACAACTTAATCGAGCTGCATGGCCAGCACGAACATCAGTCGCTGTTAAAGAAAGAAACACATCGACATTTGCTTGACAGCTTTGCCGCCCAGGGCGAACTCAGCCAGGCAGTGACGCAGGTGTATCAACAGTGGCAACAAGCCAGGCGTTACTGGAACAAACTACAGTCCGCCGCCGATGAAAACAGCGCGCAGGCACAGCTGTTGCAATATCAAGTTGCCGAGTTTGAAGAATTGAGCGTTAACGAAGGCGAATTCGCCACGCTGGAGCAGGAGCAAAAGCGACTGAGCAGCGGGGAAGAGCTGCTGACCGCCTGCCAGCAATCGCTCGCTTTATGCGAAACCGACGAAACGCTGAATGTGTTGGCCGCCTGCACCCAGCTGCAACAGTTGATGTCGCCCTTTGCAGGCCATGATCCTGCATTGCAGGAAGTTTGTGATCTGGTTAGCAACGCCAGCATTCAAATTCAGGAAGCGGCTTACGCTCTGCAGGCATGTATTGACGGCGTTGATCTTGATCCTGCGCAGTTGCACGCGATAGAGTCTCGTCTCAGCCAACTCTACGCTGTGGCGCGTAAACATCACGTAGCGCCTGCCGACCTGGTCGATACCAGCAAACGGCTGCATGCAGAATACGAACAGTTGCGCTCCAGTGATACGCAGCTTGAAGATCTGCAGGCCGAGATCGACCTGCACGCCCACCGCTATCAGAAGCTGGCACGAGAGCTTAGCCAAAAACGCGCAACGGCTGCGGCGACGCTGGCAGGCAAAGTCAACCAGCAGCTGAAGAAACTCGCCATGGCCGACTGCCAGTTCGAGATACGACTGGCACCGCTGGCGGAAGCAGATTTTTCCGCGCACGGTCTGGAAAGCGTGGAGTTTATGATCAGCACCATTCCCGGGCAGGCGCCGCAAGCGCTGAATCGAGTCGCTTCTGGCGGCGAGCTATCGCGCATCAGCCTGGCGATTCAAGTGGTCACCGCAAAAAATAACAAAACCATTCCTACGCTGGTGTTCGATGAAGTAGATGTGGGCATTAGTGGTGGCGTGGCGGAAGTGGTCGGTGAGTTGCTGCGCCAGCTAGGTAAACAAAGTCAGGTGTTGTGCGTTACGCACTTGGCACAGGTAGCTGCCAAGGGACACAATCATTTAGGGGTACGCAAATTTACCCGGCGCAAACAGGTCGCGACCGAATTGAGCATCCTGGAAGACGATGCCAAAATTGAAGAAATTGCACGCATGCTCGGCGGCATAGCCATCACCGACCAGTCCCGCGCGCACGCCACTGAGATGTTGACGGCGCGACATTAGTTATACTTTTATTTTTGCAGTCTTCTTTTGCTTCGTGCTTTTTTTCGGTTTTACATACAGAACAAGGCTGTGGTCAACTAACTCATAGCCTTTTTTAGCAGCCATCTCATGCTGCAGCTGCTCGATCTGTTCGTTGCAAAATTCTATGACCTTGCCGGTCTCAGTACATACCATATGGTCATGGTGCTTACCGCTTGCCAGCTCGAACACCGAATGACCACCATCAAAATTGTGACGCACAACCAGGCCCGCTGCCTCGAATTGCGTTAATACGCGGTAAACCGTAGCCAGGCCAACGTCTTCGTCGTCTTCCAGCAGTGCCTTATACACATCCTCAGCGCTGAGATGAGCGCGCTGGCTGTGCGCGGCGATTTCAAGAATCTGAAGTATTTTTACGCGCGGCAAGGTGACCTTGAGGCCGGCTTCGCGCAATTCCTGATTATGTTGAGCCATTAGTACATCGCAGATCGCTGTGGTTTGAGCTATTATCCCATTTTTCGTTAATCAGTGTGAAGCGAAGTTTTATGCGAATCTGTTTTCTAGCATCGGTGGTGTGCCTTAGTTTGTCCCTGGGCGGCTGTTCGTCCATCAATTTTCCGGGCGTTTATCGCATTCAGGTGCCGCAGGGCAATGTCATCAACGAAGAGATGGTAGCCAAGTTAAAACCAGGAATGACGCGCCGACAGGTGCGGTTCGTTATGGGCACGCCGTTGATTGAGGATACGTTTAATACCGATCGCTGGGACTATGTGTACACAGTACGGCGCGCCAGGAAAATAGAACAGGAAGCAAGCGTATCGCTGATATTTGATGGTGATCGGCTGGTCAGCTACAGCGGCGATTATGTCGATGACATCAAGGAAAAGCAGGCGCAAGCCAAACTTGAGGCGGAACAGCAGGAACAAACGGACAACTAACCGCATGGCTACGGCTGTCTGTTTCAAGCACCATCAGCAGTTCCACGTTTGGCTTTTTCAGCTCGTGCCTTACGTAGCTCTTTGGGGTCAATCAGCAGCGGCCGATAAATTTCAACGCGATCACCAGCACGCAATTCATGGCTTTCCGGTTTGACAATAGCTTTGCCGAAAATGCCCATTTTCACCGCTTCAAGGTCAATCTCCGGAAATACCTGAACGATTCCTGACCGCTGGGCTGCAAGCATCGCGCTGCAGCCTGCCTCGACTTCCAGCTTTATAATTTTCTGCTGTTCCGGCTTGGCGTACGCCACCTCTACACTAATAGTCATGCTGCTAAACTGTTGGCTCGTTGACATACGGCCTCAACCAGATTATCCCCGACAATGCGGAATACACGCTCCGCCGCCTTAGCCGCAATGCGATTCTTTACTGCGAACTGCAGGCCGAGGCTCACCTTACAAGCTTGTTCGCTCAAAATGCGAAACTGCCACAGACCACTAAAACGCGAAAAGGGTCCTTCCACCAACTGAATCTGAATTTGTTCGGGCCGCGTCAGTAGATTTCGCGTGGTAAAACTGTGCTTCACGCCCGCTTTCGACAACACCAACCTGGCGACTACCACATCGGCGCCTCGTTCAATAATTTCCGCCCCAACGCAGCCGTCCAAAAACTGAGGATACGCTTCAATATCGTTCACGAGGTCGAACACTGATGCGGCAGCGTGGGGTAATAAGGCGCTGTGCTGTATATCGATCATGTTAACCTCGTCAGTACGGCTGTTTATTATACCAGCACTCACAATTACATAGGCTTTAAGCGAGCCGCTGGATATAATCTATTGATGAGCAAAAAAAAATCCCCCTCCGGCAATACCATTGCACTTAATAAAAAGTCCAGACATGAGTTTAATCTGGACGACCGCTTCGAAGCCGGCGTACAGCTGCAGGGCTGGGAAGTAAAAAGCATGCGCGCCGGTAAAGCGCAGCTAGTGGATAGCTACGTGCTACTTAAAGATGGCGAAGCGTGGCTGCTGGGTGCACACATCGAACCGCTAAGCAGCGCCAGCACGCATGTAGAGGTGGACCCCAAGCGCACCCGCAAACTGCTATTAAAGCAGCGTGAACTTGGTGATTTGTTTAACGCCACCCAGAAAAAAGGCTTTACCTGCGTTGCCACCGCACTTTATTGGAAAAAACATCTGGTTAAGTGTGAGATTGCGCTCGCCAAAGGCAAACAAGCCCACGACAAACGCGCCACCGAGAAAGACCGCGACTGGAATCGCGAAAAACAACGCCTCGTGCGCTCAACAAATCGATAACAAGCCCTCGGCGCAGAAATTCTGCGCCGCTGTCGCGAAGCTAACATCGCCCGGCCACAATGTTTGTGAGCGGGACAGCAATTATGTTTTATGAGAGTGGAACATTTAGGCATGGTACGGTCTAACCTTTCACGCTACACTTGAACGACGACAAGGGGGTGTTCCGGATTCGACGCTGGTTACTTACCTTCGTGGTGCATGCCGAGATGACAGCGAATCTCGTTAATCGAAAGCTGTAATTGAATAGTCGCAAACGACGATTCGTACGCTCTAGCAGCTTAAACCCTGCTTGCAGTTGCCACTGGATGCCAGTAAACGGGAAGCAACTGTCATATAGAACTGGATCGCAGTGAGGTGCGTCTGACGCCAATCTGCTAAAACTTACTAGACTCGCGTTTCACGTCCTGCCTGTCGGGCTGTGTAATGTTAAATTAATTGACGGACCTAAGCATGTAGAGCCTGAAGCGCGGGACTGACGGACGGGGGTTCGATTCCCCCCGCCTCCACCAACAAAGAAAAGGCCGACTGTTCTCAGTCGGCCTTTTTTTGTTTTTGGGGTGATAAGTGTCTGCGTGGCGGCTAAGCATGCACATACAGAGCAATCACTTCACGGCTGCCAAACTATTCTTATGAAAATAGAAAAAAACAAAGTCGTAACTTTCACCTACATACTAAGCAACGCTGATGGCGACGAACTGGAGCGTGGCGACGCCGGCAAGCCAAGCACCTATTTACACGGCTACAGCGATATTCTTTACGCGCTGGAAACAGCGATGACGGGCAGGGAAGCTGGCGACAGCTTTGAAGTCACCCTGCCGCCGGAACAGTGCTATGGTCTGCGCCGCGAGGATGCCAGACAGCGCGTGCCACTTAAACATTTGTTAAGCAAGGGCAAACTGCGGCCTGGCATGGTCGTAAAAATTAACAGCGATCACGGCTCAAAAGACGCGACGGTTGTCAAAGTCGGCAAGTTTAATGTGGACGTAGACAGCAATCACCCGCTGGCTGGGCTGGAACTGAGCTTTAAAGTCGAAATTGTCGAAGTGCGGGATGCGACGGCGGAGGAAAGAGCTCATGGCCACTCGCACGGCCCGGGCGGACACGCGCACTAAACTTTTCATTGCCGTCGGCGACGGAAGTTCGGCCCGAATTGCTTGCGCCAGCAATACATCGGCTGGAATGTTTTCTATCAGTGCGCTGTCATTTTGGCACAACAGTATTCAGATATTCTTCGACACGCCTGGCGTGAGCACCACCTCAAACCAGTAGCGTTTCAAGTCGCACATTATTGTGACCAGGCTTGCTAGATCCAGCGGCTTGCTGATGAAGGAATTGGCGTGCAAATCGTATGCGGCGGCAACATCGCGCTCAGCCTCGGAGCTGGTCAGCATGACAACCGGTATGTGGCGCAGGTGGGCACTTTGTTTGATATAGCTGAGCACCTCAAGGCCGCTCAACTTCGGTATATTTATATCCAGCAGTATAAGTTGCGGGCTGGGATGGCCCTCCTGGCCGACCTTCTTCAGAAACTCCAGCGCGGCTTCGCCATCTTGCGCCACCTGCAATTTGTTAAAAACTTCGGCGCGCTGCATGGCTTTCTGTGCGAGCAATATATCGCCGGGATTGTCTTCTACTAGCAGAATTTCGCCCAGCTCTCCGTTATTCATAAGTCGTTCCTCTATCATCACAGCTCACTAGCTGCAATCGTTAGCAAGCCTGCAAGGTGAACCAGAAAGTAGAACCAATGCCAAGCGTTGAGTCCGCACCCATTGTACCGCCATGGCGCTCGACTACGCGTTTGCAAATTGCCAGACCGATGCCGGTCCCTGGATGTTCGCTCGCGCGATGCAGGCGAGTGAACATATTAAAGATTTGTTCGGCATACTTCGGATTGAGGCCAATGCCGTTATCTTGCACCCGTAGTCGCCAGTAATCGTTCTCACGCACGGCGCTGACCCGCACCAGGGTCGAACGTGACGATTCTCTAAACTTCGCCGCGTTGGACAGTAAGTTGGAAAACACCTGGCGCAGTAGCGCAGCGTCGCCCTGCACATCGGGAAGACCACCGTCATCGATTGTCACGTCAACCTGATTTTCATCAAGCAACGGACCCAGGTCATCTAGTA
>JBBKXJ010000027.1:0-13150 GCA_037969395.1 Pseudomonadales bacterium | reverse complement strand
GATCTTGGCAATTTTCTTATGGCCGGCTTGCCGAATGCCACTTACCTCGGCTTCACCGGAACCCCGGTCGACAAGACCGCCTATGGTAAGGGCACTCTCAAGACCTTTGGCTGCGAAGACGACCAAGGCTGTCTCCATAAATATTCTATTGCCGATAGCATTAAGGACTGTACAACGCTGCCGCTGTACTACAATCTGGCCCCCAATAAAATGCTTGTACCGAATGATCTGCTTGACGCGGAGTTTCTTTCGCTGGCAGAAGTTGAAGGCGTGTCTGACATTGAAGAGCTGAACAAAATTCTTGAATGCGCGGTAAACCTGAAAAACTTTCTAAAGGGTAAGGCGCGCAACCACCAGGTGGCTGCTTATGCGGCCGATCATTATCGCGAAAATGTGGAACCGCTGGGTTACAAGGCCTTTCTTGTCGGCGTCGATCGCGAAGCTTGCGCGCATTATAAACACGCGCTGGATGAGTTTCTGCCGTCCGAATATTCGGAAGTGGTGTATACCAGCAGCAATAATGACACCAAGCTGCTTAAGGATTTTCGTCTTGACTCAAAGAAAGAGCGATAGATTCGCAAAAGCTTCTGCAAGCTCGAACAGCAACCGAAGATTCTCATTGTCACCGAAAAGCTGCTGACCGGTTTCGACGCGCCCGTGCTCTATGCGATGTATCTCGACAAGCCAATGCACGACCACACGCTGCTGCAGGCAATCGCCCGGGTAAATCGCCCCTATGAGAATGAAGCGGCCGAGATGGTTACGCCGCGTGGTCTTGTGCTCGATTTCGTCGGCATCTTCGACAAGCTGGAAAAAGCACTGGCCTTTGATAGTGAAGAAATCAACGCCATCGTCAAAGATCTCAAGCTGCTAAAAGTTCTGTTTAAGACAAAAATGGAACAAAAAGCGCCGGAATATCTTGGGCTGATTGAACAAAGTTTCAATGACAGGGACGTTGACAGTTTGATCGAGCATTTTCGAGACCCTGAGCGGCGCAAGCAGTTTTTCAAGGAATACACAGAAATCGAGATGCTGTATGAGATTATATCGCCAGATCTGTTCCTCCGACCATATATCGACCCCTATGCAACGCTCTCGTCTATCTATGCTGTTGTACGCAATGCCTATGCGCGCACCGTTTATGTGGATCGAGCGTTTCAGAAAAAGACCAACGCGTTGGTGCAGGAACATAGCGGTGCTGATGACGACGCCGACGCCATCGGTTGGGAGCGACCCATGCTGCACACGCAGATTGATCTCGGCGATGACCGTCGCTTGCACGTCATCAATTTGCATATGAAGTCGAAGATTGCGACCAGCATTGCCGGTCAGAAGATCGACAATTACACCTGGCGCAGTGTGTCGGCATGGGCAGAGGGCAGCTTCGTGTCATCGATGAAACGTGTCGGCCAGGCTTTGCAGGTACGCATGCTCATCGATGATATTATGGACACCGACGGCGACGCGGCACTTATTGCCGTGGTCGGCGATTTCAACGCCACCTGCGATGAAGTGCCCGTGCGCGCCATCATCGGACCGGTGCAGGAAACAGGAAACCCCGCCCACGCGCCGCGAATAATGATTCCCTGTGAGAACAACATTCCCGACTCCTCACGCTTCTCGCTGTATCACCTGGGTAAGGGCGAGATGATCGACCACATCATCGCGTCGCGCGCATTTTTCCGCTCATTCCAACATGCCGAAGTGCACAACGAAGCATTGCCGGATGAGTCGGGTGCGTTTAGAACGGATGTAAAATTTCCCGAGTCGGACCATGCGCCGGTGATTGCGCAGTTTGAAATCTAGCCGCTCGATAAGTGGCCTATAGCGTTGGCGATAATCTCATAGTTGCCGTAAGCTTAGCCGATTGCGTCAAGTCGATTGAACTGAGCGTAAGATGAAAATCGCTAATTTGCAAAAAGCTAAAGTGTATTTGTCGCGCCTGCTGCAATTTGTTCACGTATGATTTGAAGAGGGACACATGACGAGCGACAGTTTTGAAATGTTCAAAGAGCTGGTTGAAAATCGTCATTCAGTGCGCGGCTTTCTGCCTCGCGCGGTCGACGCTGATAGCTTGCAACAAGTCTTCACCGTCGCCGGCCGCGCACCTTCCAACTGCAATACTCAGCCGTGGCAGGCCGCGGTAGTCAGCGGCGAACGCTGCGATAGTTTGCGCGACAGGCTCAGCGAAGCCATGAGCATAGGCGTCATGCAAATGGACTTCCCCTACGACGGCAAATACGAAGGGGTTTATCGCGAGCGGCAAATAGACTCGGCACAGCAGTTATATGGTGCGCTTGGCATCGCCCGTGAAGACAAGGCCGAGCGTGGCGCTTCGTTTATGCGTAACTTCCGTTTTTTCGATGCGCCCCACGTGGCATTTATTTTTCTCCCCGAACCCTTCGGCGTGCGCGAAGCGGCCGATGTCGGTATGTACGCACAAACACTGATGCTGGCGATGAATGCCGCCGGCATCGCCTGCTGCCCGCAAACTTCGCTAAGTTTTCATTGCGCTATTGTGCGTGAGGAACTGGCGCTGCCAGAGCACTACAAACTGCTGTTCGGCATTTCATTCGGTTATGAGGATACGCAGCATCCGGCGAATAAGGCAACACCTTCGCGCGCGGCGCTTGCCGACACGGCGCGGTTTTTCAACTAGATGATTTCCGGCATGTGTAAATTTAAAGCGCGGCTGTCAGGCCTATCGTTCATCATACCATTTCGCGTAGTTGCAACCACCGATGCAGCGCCAAATTTCTCGGCAGATCCAATTTATCTGGCGCTGGACAAGGGGGCATACGCGCAATGGCGTTTGACCCGACACTTGGAGGCTATCTCATTATCAGCCGCCGGGAGAAGACGGGCGAACAGTTCAAGTTATGGCTGTGGAGTGGCAACCGGAGCGACGCGCCACGCCGTGTTCACGTTAGTGTTAAGTTCGATTTGTCGAATGCAGAGGGCATCGCGCCAATCCGTCACCAGGGTAAAGATTTGATCATGCTGGCGTTTGACAATGGTCACAAGTCAAAACGCAACAAGGGTTGCTACGCGTTTCTCACAAACGAACAGCTAAAGGTGAGCTCCCCTGCGGATTAGCGGTTGGATTCAACTCTCCGAATCTACTTCAAGCCCTTCCTTTGGTGCCAACAAGTCCTCCATACATTAAGCCGCTAACGTAACGCATCCGGTAAGACCAACCCTGGAGTGGGCCTGTTCACGCCTTGCGCCCATAGCACCGCCTTCTTGCTTCCACGACCACTGAGAAGCAGCAAGACCTTCTTTTTTACCTTACCAAATGGTGATACTCCGACAAGCTTGCGGTGAGGTTGGTTGCGTAGCCTGCTGACTCCCAACAGATAAGTTGGGCAATGGAACGGAGATAATAAAATGTTTGAGTCCTTAACCGCGCAATCGGCTACCGAAAGCGCCAGCGTGTTGACGCTGATTTATGTGATCTTGTTAGCCTTCGTGTTATCGACGGTATTAGCCTACGTCTATCAGAAAACCTTTCGCGGCTTGTCTTATTCAAGAAATTTCGTGCAGTCGGTTATTCTGATCTCGATCATCGCCGCCATGGTTATTCAGTCGGTTGGCGATAGCCTGGCGCGTGGCATCGGCATTATGGCGGCGATGGCCATAATTCGTTTCCGCACCAACTTTAAAGACCCACGCGATACCTTGTTTCTGTTTGCAGGGCTGGCGAACGGTATCTCCTGCGGTGCTTATGCCTTCGCCGTTGCACTGGTGGGCACCCTCGGATTTTCGTTGGCGGCGCTGCTGCTCCACTATTCACCGCTTGGCCCCAACGCTTATTTCGACGGCATGTTGCGCTTCAGCATGACGGCGGCATCGGACGACAAGTCCGCCATGGAGACCATTATGCGCAAATACTGCAAGGCGTTCTCGCTGATTACGCTGCGTGAGATAGAACAGGGTGTACGCATCGACTACGCCTACCACATTAAATTGCGCCACGGCCTGGCCCACGACGATTTGTTAACGGATCTCAGCACTCTTGGCAGCGTGCAGGGCGTGCATGTGTTGATGCAAGAAGCCACGGTGGATTTGTAGCGATGCAAAACCGCATTCCGAAAGCAATTTTGCTGCTCGCCTGGTTGTCGGCGTTGGGCGGGATGCTTTCGATCTCAGTGTATTACGCCGGCGAATCCAGCCAGTTCTTTGGCATTGCCGACGACCAGGAGCAGACCATCCGCTTTAAATCGTCGGTGGAAATCGTCAATTTCGGTTTCGTATCCGGTCAGAGGGTTGCAACTGGCGACTTAATTGTGGAAGTGCGGCGCCTGGACCTCGAGGCTGAACTGCAAATCATTCAGGAAAGAATCCAGGCGCTTAAGTTCGGCAACCGCGAAGCCAGGGCCTCCATGCAATCCGAAATCGTGCAATTGCAAGCCGATCTGCAAGCTACCACGACTGAGTTGGACAGCGAGATCAGACACCTGCGCGCCCGCCAAAATGCGGCCCGTAATTTTCTCGACGGCATGGGCAGGGAAGCTAATACCGACGGCAGCAGAGAGTCACCCGAGCAGCAGGAAATTATCAGCCTGCAGATTCGCAAGCGAGCCTTGCAGCGATCCACAGCGGCCAAAATCAGCGATCTGAATTCCCGGTTGGCAACCCCCGAACGGCCCGTCGATGCGCAGATCGCCGAGCTGGCGAAACAGCAACAGAATCTCGAACGGCAAAAAACAGAGCTCAGCGTGTATGCAAAAATTGACGGCCGCGTGGGCAGCGTACTGTTCAAGGTGGGCGATACGGTGCCGCCGTATGAACCGGTGCTCACGGTACACGGCTCGAAGCCGACGTTCATCAAGGGTTATATCCATGAAAACGTTTTGAACGGCGTAACACTTGAGCAAACGGTATGGGTGCGGTCCGCAAACTCCACCCATGCAGTTGCCTGGAATAAAGGCGTGGTGGAAAGTCTTGGCTCGCGTATCGTCGAATTCCCGGTGCGCTTGAAGGTCAACCCGCTGGCACAAGCCTGGGGGCGCGAAGTTGTTATTCGCCTGGAGGACGATCATTCATTATTGTTAGGAGAAAAAGTCAGCGTTCAGCTTGAGCAACCAATCCAGTACGGATTTTCAGAATTAAAAGCATTTGCAGCGGAGATTACGCCATGAAATATTTCTTGTTCGATCAAAAGTGGTCACCGCTGCTCTGCCTGTTTTTTGTCTCTATCGCCCTGGTTTTTGCTGCGAACCGGGCAACAGCCGATACTATGGATGACTATCTGTTCGGCAATAATGTGGAGCTAAGCGACAGCATGAATGCGCTGCGGCCAAGGCCCCCTGGCGGTTACTGGCTGCAAGACCCGGAGGTGCGTATTACGCCCGAACGTGACGAGAACACGGAGTGGAACGACACCTACAGTCTCCGCTTCCGTCCTACCAGTCGCAAGCAACGTAGATCGACGCGCAAGCTTTTCGATATCGAAACCCAACTGACAAAAGCCGAGTGGAACCAGTCGCTAAGCGAGGCGCTGGCCGCGCGTTACCTACATATTATTGAGCTGGCCGGGCAAGAGGTAGAGATGGCTTTGGCGAACAGGCAGCTCGCGCTTGACAGTTCCCTGCTCGAGTCCGAGGAGGCGGCGTCTGTCGGCTCAAACATCAGCGTTGCAGACCTGCAGCAGGCTGCACTACGGCTGGAATTGCGCGAGCGGGAGGCAAAGCACCTGACGCGAAAAACCGCGGAGCTGCGCAGCGCCACGATTGCGGACTATTTGATTGTTCCGCAAGAAGACCAGCCAAAAGTGTCGCGGCGAATTATTCAGCCGCAAGAGATCGGTGCCATAGTCGACATTCTATCGGTAGCGCCGGCATCGACATCCTTCGACTACAAGCGGGCCAAGCTGGAAGTCGGCCGCGCGCGCCAGGAGATGGCGCTGGCGAAAAGCCGTACTGCCTTCGGTCTTAGTCTAATGGAGTTGAGTTTCGAGAACAAAGAAGTCGACAGCTACAATATGACCTTCGGCTTCAGACTACCTTTTGCCCGGCGTACGTACACTTCGCAGCGGCGCGTTCGTGAGCTAGTGGCGGCGGAGCAACAGGCTTATCTCAGCAAACAACTCTTTACCGGCACATTGCAAACCGCCGTGCGCGAAATTCGCTGGCAGATCGATGCCTACACCGAAATCGAGGAGGGATTGCAATCGTTGAGCTCCCGGCTGCGATCCTCTTCTGCCGATATGGCGGCGCTGGTCGTACTACGCCGGCATCAGTTGGAGCTGCTTGAGAGCGCGGCGAGTACACACATAGGCTTGTTGCACGACTTTGTCGCAGTACTCGATATGGTTGGCGGGCTGCAAGAACGGCCGCTTAAAAACTGGATTAGAGGAGAATAATTGTGGATATGCAGGTAAGCACTATGCTTTCAACGCTGCCTCCGGTCATAGAACGCTACGAATTGAAATACGTTATCCCCTATTCGCTGGTCGAGCCCATTTCCGATTATCTGGCGCCGTACTGCGCCTACGACCACCATTCGATGGCGTATGCCGATCGGTTTTATCCGGTTAACAGCCTGTATTTTGATACGCCCAACCACCGCTTTCTCAAGCAGCGCATGTATGGCGTCGACCGGCGCTTCAATATGCGCGTAAGAGCATATGGAGATGGAGAGGAGGGGCCTTATTTTGCTGAAATCAAATTCAAATCCGCGACCAGCGTGAAGAAGTTTCGCGCTACCTTGCAGGCGACCGAATGGCCTGGTTTTCTAAGTCAGGACTCGCAGAGTCTGGATTTAAGTAACCGAGGCGACAAGGAAAACATCAGCCGCCAAACATTTATGCTGCTGGCCGAAGCGTATGCAATCGAGCCAAAAATATTTACCTGCTACCGCCGGCGGGCGTTCTTATCCCTCATCGACGAGTACGCCAGGGTGACGTTCGATATCAATATGCGCTACCGGCCGCAAAACCCGCTGCATGCCACGGATTTATATTCTCTGAACCCCAGTCACGGCTGCATCAACTACGATACCGAAACCATTTACGACGACGAAGCGCAATACAACAGCAACGTCGTGCTGGAACTGAAGGCCACGATCGGCGCCGTGCCGGTGTGGATGATAGCGCTAATTCGCCGCTTCGAACTAAAACAAGTGGGTTTTTCGAAGTACATGCACAGCAGCCTGGTGGATCATTTCGACAACGGCTGGCACTATATGGGAGCGGATCGAATGGGTGCTTGTTATCACTGAAGGTGTTTGCATTAACGGCGTTAGTAAAATGGTTTGCCGAGCGGCATGTTCAAATACAGGCTTATTCAGCGTATTTCTTCTCGCGTGCTGCTCGCTGGACCGACGATGAATGTGAATACCCTGCCCATCAATTTCAAAGCAAACCTCGATGTGATTGAGGTCGATTCAGGCGGGGCTGTTTATTCCGGATAATCTTTACCACGCATGCCTGCCGCGCACAACTATATATCCAGTGGGAACGCTGTAGGTTGTTGTAGTAATATTGCGGTCAAAGTGTCCGCCGAAGCGAAAAACCATGGAAAAACAAACTACACAAGAGCACGTGCGTAACAAGATACTCGGCTCAGAAAGAACTGAGGCAGGTGACATAATCTATGAGCACATACGAACCGGCATCAGATTCGAGTTGGAACTGATGAGTGCACGGGTCAATTGGCTTCTGAACAGCCAGGCATTCCTTTTCGTGCCACTCGTTATTGGAGCAGAGGGACAACCGTTCACCCACAACCCATTGTTTCCGCTCTTACCCCTGCTTGGCCTTGGGCTTTGTCTCATGCTCACGCTGTCGATCTTTGCCGCCGGGCTGCGAATTCTACAGTGGCGCTCTAAGCTGCTTGGCACAGCCTATGCTGATGAACAAACGCCTCATGAGTATTCCGTTGTCATGCCAAGCACCCCGATCATACCCATGATGGCGACAATAGGTGCTTTCGGCGTACCGATTGTGTTGATTGTAGCGTGGTCGTGGATCCTGCTGTCGCCTCCGGCATAGGGCTGAAAGTGTATGGTTAAACCGCAACCATGCCTATGTTGTCAAGGTGCTGTGTAGGGAGCTTCCGAAAATTTGTGGCTCAAATTTGTGGTCAAACCAATGTTATAAAATTTGAAAAGAGGCAGGTTCCTCGCTTTTTCTATAATTGAACTCTCGCAAGCTTTCGTCCAGCCGCTGCAGAAATACAACGGCATTCTCTTTGCTTAGCACGAGAGGGGGTTTCATCTTTACGACGTTGTGATCCGGGCCGTCGGTGCTGAGCAGCACTTTCTTGTGCCGCATTCGTTGCACGATAGCGTTCGCTGCAATGGCATTGGGTTCGCGGTCGCTCACATTGTTAACCAGCTCCATACCAAGGAACAAGCCGCTGCCACGCACATCGCCAATGACGGGGCAGTCTTGCTGCAGTTCGCGCATTCCTTGCAACAGAAATTCACCAACCTGCAGTGCGTTTTGCTGCAAGCCCTCTGCTTCGATCACTTCCAGTACCGCCAGACCAATCGCACACGACACGGGATTCGCCGCGAAGGTATTAAAATACTCCATGCCGTTGGCGAACGCGTCGGCAATTTCGCGGCTGGTGATAACGGCTGCCATCGGGTGGCCGTTACCGATGGGTTTGCCCAGCGTGACAATATCGGGTACGACATTCTGTTGTTCGAAGGCCCACATATGCGTACCGCAGCGCCCGAAACCCACTTGTACCTCATCGGCTATGCAAACACCGCCAACGGATCGCGCTGCTCGGTAGCAATCTCTGAGATAGTCGTCCGGCAGAACAATCTGGCCGCCACAACCTAATTGCGATTCACTAATGAACGCTAGTAGCTGCTTACCCGAACGCTGGATTTCATCCGCTGCTTGCTCTACATAGCGGGCATACTCGGGGCCTGCGTGCTGGCTGTCGCGTATGATCCCTCGGAAATTGTCGGGCAGTGGCGCCGGGTGGACGAAATCAGGTGCGCCGCTACCACCTTGAGCCGCGTGTTTGTAAGGGCTGATATCGATCAAGGTTTGCGTTGTGCCGTGATAAGCAGCTTCCAGCGGGATAATTTCGGTGCCATTGTTTGTGGCACGCGCCAGCCGCAGCGCCAGGTCGTTCGCCTCGGAACCGCTGCAGCAGAAGAATGCTACCGACAGTGGTTGCGGGAACAAGCCGGTCAGCCGCTGAGCATACTCCGCGAGATAGTCGTGAAGATACCGCGAATTGGTATTCAACAACGTCATCTGCCTGCAGGCGGCGGCCACGACTTTGGGATGGCAATGACCGACATGACTCACATTGTTTACCATGTCGAGATAGGCGCTGCCGTCCTCCTCGTATAACCACACGCCCTTACCGCGTACAATCTTTAGCGGCTGCTGGTAAGAGACGCTCATCGCCGGGTTAAGTGATTCGCGGCGGATCCGTAAAATATCCTGCGGGCTGCGTTTTGGCGCGAGCATAGTGGCTAGCTCCGAATGGAAAGCGCAGCGCAAAATCTGTCCGCACCAAAGCCATGCAGAAACTTGAGCAGTTCCCACGCCGGCTGCGCTGAGATCAACAAGTACTCATTTTGCGGGTTGGCCTGATACGATTGTGCCGAAAGCAGCAGACTTTGCACCAGCCGGACCACAATACAATAATAAAGATTGTCTTTTTCTGCGGGCTGTAATGCAAGCTGCTGCTCGTAGCCTTTGACAATTGCCTGCGCTGCGGCGGGCACATCGTTCTGGCCAAACAACGCATAGGCCATAGCGATCGCCAAATCGAACACGCGATAGCTATACACCATATCGCCAAAATCGATCAGGCCAGAGCAGGTGGTGCGGCCATTTATGGCCGTCGTTAACAGGTTGTGGTCGTTACCGTCGTTATGAATAATTTGTCGCGGGCAAGCACGCAGGGCAGGTAAAATGTTGGCACAGAAATTATCAAGATGGCAGGTCAGCTGATCGTATTTCCCCTTGTTTCCGTCCACAGCCAGCAATGGCTTTAGATCGGCTAGTTGCGCGATATCCCATTTAAAATGGCGGTGCGCTGCAGGGTGCTCGAAGTCTGCGAATGCGATTGCGCTGCTTGCCAGCAAAGCGCCCAGGCTTTCGTGCAGTGCCGCAGTGCGCGCTGACACTTTGGCGAACAGCATGCCGTCAAGCCAGGTAATCACACGCATGCAATGCCCCGTACCATCGTTAGTTGAATTTGCAACGGCAACGATTTGTTCGCGATTCAGGCTCGTTAACAGCGTTGGATGCGAGAAGGGCAGGTTTTTCCCCTGCAGATGTCTCATCGCTGCGTTTTCCATCTCCAGCAGCGCCAGCTCGGCGCCAGGACTGGCAAACTTGATAACGTAATTAGAACCGGAAGCGGTCTGCAGTTTGAAATTAAAATCGATATAGCTGGGCAGCGGCTGTATCTCACCCTGCAGACCGTAATGTGCGGCAGCCATGCTAGCGGCGTAACCCGGGTGCATAATTTGCCTCGTCGGGCTGGCATTGCCGCAACTCACGTCAGAAGTAGTATTTAGCGCGCGCGCCAAATACTGCACCTTCGTCGACAAAACTAGCATGAGAGCCCGCCAGTATCGGCACATCGAAAGTCTCCGAATAGGCCTGCTCATCGAAAATATTACGTCCAAAGGCCATCACTTCCCAGCTCTCAGCGCGCAAGCCAAAACGCAGATTGGCCTTGGTGTAGCTGTCAATTTTATCCAGCGGGTCGTTATCTCCGGCAGAAAAAAAGTCGTGTTTGTAATTGGCTTCGCCGGCGGCGAAGAATTCCACGCTGGTATTGCCGATGTTAATCGCGTAGTTAAAGAAAAGGCTGGCGCTGTATTTCGGCGCGTAGGGTGCTTGCTCACCTGTCAGGTCATTGTTCGTGGGGGCACCGGGCGTGCCACACAGTAGGTCGATATCCAGTTGAATTATGGTACACGGTGCGTCGGCAAAGTCGTCGAACTCGGCATCGAGCCAACTGCCGCTGGCGCCCACGCGTAGGTTCTCGGTGGCTTGCCATAGCGTGTCCAGTTCCAATCCTTGTACAGTTGCCGACGCGTTTGTCACAGTAAATCCCAGGCCCTTGAAGACCGCGATTTGCAAGTTATCGTACGCGGTGTAAAAGGCCGCCCAGTTGAGTGTCATGCCGCCATTAAATAGCGTGTGCTTGCCGCCTATTTCCAGAGCGTCCACCTCTTCGTCCTCGAATTCGAAATCGTCGCTGGGTACGGTTGGGTCGTAGGGAGCGAATTCACCCTGCTGTAAGCCGGCGGGCTCGCCATCGTCAGCCGCGGTAAAGCCGCCGCTTTTGAAGCCTTGTGACAAACTCAAATACAGCAGGGTGTTGTCGTCCGTGTTCCACTGCAGGTTGAGCGAGGGCAGAAGGGCGTCAATGCCGCGGTCCTCGTTGTAGTTATAGGCGTATGCATTGAAGACAGAGGCTTGCAGGTTGAGCAGGAACGGGTTGCTATTGGGTACGTCGAGGCCAAGATTGCTGTCAAAAAGATTTTGCACACTCTCAACTTCTTTATTCTCCTCGGTGTAGCGCAAGCCTAACGTTACCCGGAATGCGTCGGTGATATTAAAAGTGCCTTGACCAAAAACCGCCCAGGAGTCTGAGTCGAGTTGATAGAAATGGTTTCTGCCGGCCTGATCGGCGCCATATTCCCCCATGGTAAGTATCAACAGGAGATTGTCGACGCCCAATAGCTGAGGTGTTAGTCCTCCGAGATTGGTGTCGATGGTGACGCGACGATCAATTTCAAGCTCGCTTTGCTCATAATAAATTCCTGCGACGTAATCGAAAAAGTCGCCGTCGGCAGACGTGATACGAAATTCCTGGCTGAACTGAGCAAACTCCTGGTCCTCGTCGCGGGCGAGCAGCTGCAGTGGTAGTTGATCGGCGTCAAGGCCGTCGACAAAATCGTAGGCCGACCAGCCGGTGGTAGAGCTTAATGTCACTTCAGCTAGCTGCCATGCCATGTTAAGCGCAACATTATCAGTTTGATTGTCGCTACCATTGGCATATTTGCCTATGTTTCTGCCGCTGCGGTTCGGGCCCAGATTATTGTCTTTGAAAGTGGTAAATTCCTGCTGTGACTGTTCGGTAAGCTGAGGATAGACTGCGTCAATTATCTGATATGCAACGCTGGCGAAAGGCGAGCGGTTGGGCACTAACTGATCGCGGCTGGCGGCGTCGAGATACAGTGTAGTAGTTGAGGGTGCGCCGCTGCGCTGGTAATCCGCGTGGCTGTATTTAAGGTTGATGTCTACATCATCAGTTGGTTGCCATACTGCAGTGAGCCGAAACAGGGTATCTTCCAGTGCCGGTTCGTCTTCGTTAAGAAAACTGTTTTTCAGGTAGCCTTCGGTTTCACGATATTTGCCAGCGACTCGCAATGCGAACTGGTTAGAGAGTGGGCCGCTGAGATAGCCTTCTGCAATACGCCCGCCATTTTCCTCACCGGTCAAAGCCAGGCTACCGTTGAGTTGTTCGTCGGTGGTGGGTGACGCTGTAGTGACATTGATTGCGCCGGCGACTGTATTCTTGCCGAACAGCGTGCCTTGCGGCCCGCGTAAAACTTCGACTCGCTCGACATCGACAAACGGCGAACGGTATTGCCTGCCACGGCCCATATAAATGCCATCGATATACATGCCTACCGACTGTTCAAACGCCTGGTTATTACCAGAGCCCATGCCGCGCAAATAGATGTTGGTGTTGGCCGCGACTTCGGCAATAAACAGGTTGGGCACGTAGTCAGCCATGGCGGCCATATTGGCGATGCCGGCATTCTGTAGTTTTTCGCCTTGCAGCGCGGCGACAGAGATGGGTACGTCTTGCAGGCTCTGTGTTCTTTTCTGCGCTGTAACAATCACCTCTTCGAGTACTAGCCTGTCGTTGGCTAGCGTTGTAGCCGTAGCCAACGCCATCGGTAACAGTAATAGCATTTTGTTCAATAGTATCGACATGGAAAATTCCTTTATCCTGTTGTTATGCGCAGCGTGCAAGCCGGGCAAGTGATACTCTCAGCGGCAACTATCGACGCAGCTATTTCTGGCCTTCGCTACTGCATCAATGCACAGCGTTGGTGCCGCCAGAAGCAAATAGCCGGGCTATCTCCGCACTGCCAAATTCATAATGCTGGCCACAGAACTCACAGTCCATTTTTATGGCGCCTT
>JBBKXJ010000026.1:0-30682 GCA_037969395.1 Pseudomonadales bacterium | reverse complement strand
GTCGGTCTTGCCCCAGGGCTTTAATAAACATACCTCGCACTTCGGCCACGTGCAGGTCCATGGTCTCTGCCTTCCAGCTTGAGGTATCAACCGGCGGCAATACCTCAACGTCTACCGTGGCGGCGCGGAATACGAAATCGCCCTTGGGCGCGACATCGCCCGCATTTCGAATCACAATCGGTACGACCGGTACGCCGGCCTGCAGCGCCAAATGAAACGCGCCTTTCTTAAATGGCGCGAGGCGCGGCGAGACCGAACGTGTGCCCTCGGGCGCCAGCACTACCGACTTGCCTTCGTCACGCATGGCATCGATCAGCGGCGCCATCGCCTCAATGGCGCTGGAGGCATTGGCGCGATCGATCATCACCATGCCGCCAAACTCCATCACTTTGCCAAGCACCGGTATTTTCCTGATTTCCTGCTTGCCGACACCGGCGATATCACGACGCAACAATCTGGCGGCGATGATTACGTCAGCCTTACTTTGGTGGTTGAAAACAAATACTGCCGGCCGTTGCTTCCACAGGTTTTCTTCGCCTTTCACATTCAGCTTAAGCCCGATCAGCGCACTGGCAGTATCGGCGAATAGTGAGAATGAAAAATTCTGCGCTTCACGTTTTGAACCAGTCAATGCATAAACGGGCAGCCCCGCTATAAAAGCGGGCACCAGACTCACGGTTGCACCCACCGAACGCACAAACTCTGCCACTGACGGCCTGCCGCGACTGCCAAATCTGACTATCGGCCAGCCACGTTGCAGGGCTGTTTTTGCGAGCTTTTTGTTAGGGTTTAGCGGCTGCGGCCGGCCAACCCGCTGCAGCAGCTCAATGTCGTCCTGGCTGTCGGAGTAAAAGAAACTGGCATCAAGATTGACTCGCTGTTGCCGCGCCAGTTTTTCGGCTGCGTCTACCTTGCCCTGCCCGAAACAGGTGGGCCGCACCACCCCGCCGGTAAATTCTCCATTTTCCACTTCCAGCTGGCTGCACAACACATGCTCGATGCCAAGATCGCGGGCAGCCGGTTCTACCTGATAAGGGGTGGCCGAGGAAATTACGGCAACGGTATGGCCCTTGGCCAAGTGGGCGTCTACCAGCATTCGCGATTCGGGGTAGATCAGGCGGGCAATATGCTTTGTGTAAAGCTGTTCGCCAAATTCCCTGTAGTGCTGCTCACTAATGCCGCGCATAAATTGTGCGTTAACCAGCATCATGGCGGAAAAGCCGATC
Organism: Pseudomonadales bacterium; assembly: GCA_037969395.1. Lineage (GTDB taxonomy): Bacteria > Pseudomonadota > Gammaproteobacteria > Pseudomonadales > JAUIET01 > JBBKXJ01. The sequence continues at coordinate 29,456 of JBBKXJ010000026.1, read as the reverse complement.
TTGCCAAAGCCAAAGCCGACGATGGCGTTGCTGATTTCGACGAAATCACGCGCCGACAAATCACCGCGGCGAAGCTGCTCTTTGATAAACACGGTCGCGGAAAAGCCCGCGATCAAGGTGCCGTCAAAGTCGAAGATGGCACCGATTTCTGGCCCGTCGGGCGATTCTGCAATGGCTTCAAGCAACTTATTATGCGTCGTGGTTACAAGTTTATTCACGTTTGGGATTCCATATCTATGGGGATTGTCATCACACTGCCGCCGCGCTTTCCCGGATGAATGTTTCACCTTCCCTGGCTTGCATGGCTTGCATGGCTTGCATGGCTCGCTCGATGGCTGATGCTGGCGCCGCTAGACAGCGAGTGTAGTTCGGTCAGCGCAGCTGCAGCAAAAAAGTTTATCTCCATGACTTCGCGCAATTCGCTCTCGGTCGTATCTTCGGTTTTTCGATTGAGGCTAATTCCAGCGTTACCGATAACCACGTCCAGCTGGCCGAATTGATCCATCGCCTGTTCGACCAGATTAGCTACTCCGGCTGACCACAGTATCAGCGACACGAAGCGCTGAATTTTGCCGATGGTGTTTCGCGGGAATTCCTCAAATATCTTGATCCTCTCAGTTAACTTATACCTGGCTAACCCCTTTTCTAATAGCCAATTCTGCAAATCGGCAAGCTTGGGCGCTTCAGCACCACTCGCGAGCACCAGACAGGGGCATAGTTTATTCTGCCTCAGCGTATATCTTGCTAAGCCACCGCAGAAACTCGCTCGTCCAACCAGGCAGCAAGCGCAGTATAAATCTGTTGCTTCTCAGGCTCATTGAAGATTTCATGATACAAGCCAGGGTATATTTTAAGGGTTTTATCGATTGAGCCACAGGCTTGATAAAGATATTGCGACCCTTCCGGCGCCGCCATGCTGTCTTCGCTACCGTGCATAATCAACAAGGGCAATTTAATACGGGCCGCATTGCCACGCAATGCCTGCATTGCAGCAAATAATTCCGCGACACTGCGCGCGCTCACCTTGCCATGGTAGTTCAGCGGGTCTTCTTCATATCGACGCACAACATCGGGATCCCGACTCACCTGGCTTGCATCCAATTGCAGTACGCCGAGTTTAGGCATGAGCAACGATAAAAGACGGATTATGAGGAGTTGAATTGGCGGCGGCTTAAGTGGCGATTGTACTGCGGCGCCAGACAGCAGTGCGCCGCTAAAGGCACTCTGGTGCTGGGGCAAAAACGATGCGCTAATCAGCCCTCCCATGCTGTGGCCTAATAAAAATAATGGCTGCCCTGAAATATTCGCCTTTACCTGCTGTAGATATTGCTCCGCAACAGCCAGGTAATCACTAAAATCGGCTATATAGCCCGGCCTGCCACCCGACTTACCATGACCTGGCAAGTCCAGGGCGTAAACCGCATAGCCGCGCTCGGTCAAAAAGCCCGCCAGTTCTTCGTAGCGGCCGCTATGCTCCCCCAGCCCATGCAATAGCAAAACATTCGCGCGAGCTGGCTCATCAGGGCGCCAACTCTGGTAGTAAATCGAATCACCTTGTCGACTATCAAACCGTCCTTCCTGATGTGGCATCAACGTATTTCCTCCAGCGGTTGGTTTCTAACCCGGCTCACTCTCGGCACCGGCACTAACCCGCAGCAAGCCGCGTCACTTCCGCCAGACCAAGGGTAATAAGCGCCGAGCGAGTATTGTCGCCTGCGCCAAGCCCTTCGCCCATGCCCACAGCGATCGCAATTATATTTGTTAGCTTGGCATAATCAAGACTGATTGAGCGGTACTTGATTGTCGGCGTCGCGCAGCGCATGCTGCATGATCAGAGCCGCCACTCCCCAACTCAAATAACCCAAAGAAAACGGTGATTTTCTTTTTACTTTGCTCATCGTGTCATGCCTTTGTCGTCCTGAACGTCGCGAACTGCGTTGCGGGAAACGGGTCGCAAATCTAGCTGCGACCCTCTTGCTCAAGATCACGTTAGATAGCTACCGGATGTGCTGTCCTCAGCGCATAAACACTACCAAGCACGACTCCGAAGACGACATGCAAGACCAGCGTCATTACCGGCGCCATCATTCCCAGGTGCATGCCGAACAGGCCTGCGCCTGCCACGGGCATTATGGCGACCATCATGAGCACCCAAGCAGCGCCACTAAACACAATGCCTTTAACAATTTGGCTAGTGCCCGGTATCAAGTCGTTCAACAGTGCGAAACCAGCGCCCCATGCAATCGTGCCGATTGCGAAGTGCGGTAGCCAGCCAAGTGCTGGCGAGACACCCAGCATACCGCTGAGCATGTGGATAGGGTTTAGCTCGGGCATGACACCCATTGTGGTCTTGACCATCATCAGTAGCGAGAGAACCGTTGTCGCCGCAAATCCGGCAAATATTCCGCGTGTTACGTTTGTCATGTCTTTTCTCCAGTATATTTCATTGAGTTAAATTTGGCGCTGGCCTGACGCGTTTAAGCCGCTTTTTCCGCTTCAGCCTTGTGCCATTCAAACTTCTGAAATGGCTTGTCGACCGGTGTATTGGCCAGATGGTTGGTGTAGTTGGACATCACCTTCTGGGAGACGCCGAGAATAACCTCGAGGATCTGTCGCCTGGTGAAGCCGGCATCCAGAAACGCCTGGACGGCATTTTCATCAACGTTGCCGCGGTTGCGAACGACGCTGAGGGTGAATTTCCGCAAGGCCTCAAGCCGTGCATTGGGCAGGGGCGTTTCGTTGCGCAGCGCCTCGGTGATGTCGTCGCTGACCCGCATGCTCTTGGCAATGCCGGTATGGGCCGGAACGCAATAGTGGCAAGCATGCTCGACGTTGACAGTCTGCCAGACGACGGTGATTTCGTCCTTGTCGAGGCTTGAGTTCGCAAACAGTTCGTGAACCACTTTATAGGCTTCCAGCAGATCGGGGGCTTCCGCCATAACGGCGTGCAATCCCGGCACCATGCCGAAGCCTTTTTTCGATTGGGCCAGCAAAACCTTGCTGCGTTCGGGGGCGTTGGTTTCATCGTAAAGTGTAAAATCAGTCATTTGTGTGTCCTATCATTAGTTGGATTTGCAGCTCGATATGAAAATGCTGCATCCGGTTAAGGGATGTCGACGGCGCAGATCAAGGTGCGCTGCCGGCCATGTAGTTGCTGTCGTCTTGAGAACACCGTGTTCCCAATGACAAGCAGTATGGAGCGTTTGAACTAAATTTTGAAATTGAATGTTAGAATAAGGTATATTCATAATATGAATTTAAGATCGCTCGATCTGAACCTGCTTGTGGTGTTCGACGCCTTGATGCGCGCGCGCAATGTTACCCACGCGGCTCAAGCCATTGGGCTCTCCCAACCGGCCTTCTCGAATGCGCTGGCGCGGCTACGCGAACGCCTGGGCGATGAATTGTTTATCCGTACACCAGGTGGAATGCGGCCCACGCCGTGGGCGCTTGAACTGAGTGGCCCGGTCGGGGCGGCGCTCGGCGATATTCAGGATGCACTCGATGGTGCGTCGTTCGATCCGGCGACATCAAAGCGTGCATTCACCATCGCGAGCCAGGATTACGGGATGATGGTGTTCATTCCGCCGCTGCTTGAGCGTATTAGAAAAGAAGCACCCGGGATTACGGTGCATGTCATTACTGCAAGCATTCATCCCGGCGAATATCTCGACACCCAGAAGGCCGATCTCGCCCTGTTCAGCTGGCACGACCCTGCCGATCGCTTTATCTCGGAGCCTTTGCTCGATGAAGACTGGGTGTGTGTGATGCGACCCGATCATCCGCTGGCCGGCACGCGGATGACTCTGAAAACGTATGCCGATGCACAGCATCTGCTGGTGAGCCCACGCGGTGATCCGCGCAGCTGGGTTGACGATGTGTTGGCCGAACGTGGTCGAACCCGGCACATCGCGCTAAGCATGGCGACCTATTCAGTAGCGCCTCTGGTGCTTGAGACAACCGACCTCATCATGGCTTGTCCAAGACGTTTAGGCATTGTTTTTAAGGAGCGGATAGGACTTGCGATGATCGCTTGCCCAGTCGCACCGCCGCCTGCGTTCAGAAGCATAGACATGATCTGGCACACCCGCCTCGGCAATCATCCTGCACAAATATGGATGCGAGATCTGCTACGTGACGTTGCTGAATACACCGAGTCATAGCTTCAACTGGTCGAAGCCATCTGATGCTTAAGGTCGCTCAAGTCATCTGCCTATGCTGCTGATTAAAATCACAATCGTATAGATACCCTTGCAACGGAATATACTGATGAATAAAAATTTTACTGATTTCAATTGCGACACAAGTCATTAGTTTTTTCTATTTCGATCTTGATCATCTGTTAACCTTCGAAGGTTTAAAAATATGTTAAAAGCACGCTACGCCGTTTTCATCGGGATACTTTTACTAAGTCAAGCTGTTCTAGCACAGGCTATCGACCATAGTCCCTGGGACCAGCTACTCAAAGCATATGTTGTGCCGATTGATGATGGCAAATCAACCGCCGTTGACTATCGGGGCATGCTAAGTGAACGGGGTAAACTACAACAGTACTTAAAAACGTTAGCATCAGTTACCACGCCACAATTTGATAGCTTACCCAAGCACGAGCAACTGGCTTTCTTAATCAACGCCTACAATGCCTGGACGGTTGAGCTGATTCTATCCGCCTGGCCTGATCTAAAATCCATCAAGGATTTAGGCGGCATTTTTAGCTCACCCTGGAGTAAGAATTTTGTAACACTGCTGGGAAAAACGAGGTCTCTTGATGATATCGAACATAAATTGATTCGAGGTTCCGGTCGCTACAACGACCCCCGCATTCACTTTGCCGTCAACTGTGCCAGCATCGGCTGTCCGGCTCTCCGATCGGAGGCCTATGCAGGGAATCGGCTTGATAAGCAACTGGATGAACAAACTGGCCTGTTTCTCCGTAATCGAAGTCGAAACCGGGTGGAAGTCAACGTGATTGAGCTTTCGTCGATTTTCAAGTGGTATCGGGAGGACTTTGAAAAAGGTTGGCTGGGTTACCGGCGCCTGGAAGATTTTCTGACGGCCCATGCAGACGCATTGCAATTATCCGACCCAATGGTATCAAAACTAAAATTGGGTGATGCGGATATTGAGTTTCTCGATTATAACTGGCGACTCAATAGTAAGCCCTGACCACCAGTGTGGTCAGCCACAAGGAACATTCAGCAACATAGTTCCGATGTTGAATGCGATTGAATGGCAGCCCGATCTGATGGCGCATTTGCAATACTGGCAGCACCAGGCACCGTGGGTCCGCTGGCATCGAATATCGCCAAACGATTTGAATTTCTGGCCCCCTTTCGCCTGACGTCTTACAGCGCTGCAAGAAATGAAATTGAGCGGAACAAGAATCAATGAAACGTGAGCCGACACCGATTGCGGAATCAGAACTGCCCGTTACCACCGATTTGACCGACCCTGCGTTCCTCGCTGAATTGCGCACGCAGATGCTGAAGTTTGCCACACTGCAATTGCGCGATGAGGCGTCGGCAGAAGACGCAGTGCAGGAGGCGCTGATCGGTGCCTTGAAAAATGCAGGCTCATTTAATCGTCGCTCGGCACTGAAAACATGGGTATTCGCCATCCTCAAGAACAAAATTGCCGATGTACTGCGCAAAGGTCACAGAATGGTCGAGACCAGTCGACTGCTCCGGGATAATGAGGGCGAAGAAAATCTTGATATGCTGTTTGACACCAAAGGCTTCTGGCAGGTAGATGAACGCCCGATATCCTGGTCGCAACCTATGGAGTCCGTTAAAACGGATCACTTCTGGCGAGTCTTTGAGACCTGCCTGAACGGCCTGCCGGAGAACCAGGCACGGTTGTTTATGATGCGGGAGTTTCTTGAGTTGGAAAGCGTGGAAATCTGCGAAGCACTGAATGTTACCACTAGCAATCTGCATGTCATGTTGTACCGTGCACGGCTGCGTTTACGCGAGTGCCTGGAAAACCGCTGGTTTATTGAAGGTGAAGGACTATGATGAATTGCCAACAAGCCACACACTTATTATCCGATGCGCAGGAACGGGAGCTGCCCATAAAGGATCGCGCCGCACTTAAACTCCACGTCACGATGTGTTCAGGATGCCGAAATTTTGGCAAACAGATGGGAACGTTACGTGACATTGCGAAAACGTATGCCAAAGGAAAAGACTTTAATGGATTGATAGATTCAGAACCCGCTGAAGACGATCATCAAGATAAGTTATGAGGAGAGCAAGGTTGACCCAATCACTAGCAGAACCATTGCATGCTACAGGTCAGGCAATACGTTGTGGAAGCGACCTTAGTCGCGAATGGTTCGCCAGCGCGAGTTTCTGGCCGGGCGCTAGTTAAGCGTTCAGCGAGAATGGGAGGATAAAGTGATAACCTATTTAGCATCTCAACTTTTACGATTTCTTATTGTTGCAGCCTCTGCTTCGCTTGCCACAGGCGCCGCTATGGCTGAGGAAGAAATACCACGATTTTTTACTTTCACATTCGAGAACGATACGTTTGTGGGCAAAGACGACGGCTATACTAACGGTGTGGGTATTACTGTGGGGCGGGGCTCTTTTGCAAAATTCAACGATGACAATTTGCCCAAGTGGTGTGTTACCGTCACTGATGGCTGTTAGCATCTTTTCAAGCTGTGGCCGTTTCCGATCAGTTCCCGTAAACGAAATCTGGAGTGAACGAGCGCGTAAACTAATAGAGACCCCCTTCGAACACAGAAGCGCCGCATTTTCAGGTTTCTTTCGGGTAAACGGGCAAGGTTGCATGGGTAATCTGGCGCAGTATCCGCACCACCTGGCACGCATAACCAAACTCGTTGTCGTACCATACATACAGCACGCAGCGGTTGCCGTTGACGATAGTTGACGGCGCATCGAGCACACCGGTAGAGCGTGCGCCGACGAAATCGGTAGATACCGCTTCGGGTGAGTTCGAGTAACCCACTTGTTTTTGCAAGTCGGAATGCAGTGCGATATAGCGCATAAACTCGTTCAGCTCTTCCCTGGTTGTGCTTGTTTCAAGGTTAAAATTCATGATCGCCAAAGACACATTGGGCGTGGGCACACGCACCGAGCTGCCACTGAGTTTTCCCGCCATTTCCGGCAATGCCTTAGCAACCGCTTGTGCGGCACCGGTCTCCGTCAAGACCATGTTTAACACGGCGCTGCGGCCCCTGCGGTCGCCTTTATGATAATTGTCAATCAGGTTTTGGTCGTTGGTATAGGCGTGTACGGTTTCCATATGGCCGTTAATAATGCCGTATTTATCATTGATCGATTTGATGACAGGAGCGATTGCATTAGTCGTGCACGATGCAGCCGATAGTATGTTGTCGTCAGCGGTGATACTTGCGTTGTTGATACCATGCACAATATTTTTAATACTACCCTTGCCAGGCGCGGTTAGCAGTACCTGCGAAATTCCGCTGGCTTGCAGGTGCTGACCGAGGCCTTCTTCGTCGCGCCATAAACCGGTATTGTCGACCACCACCGCGTTCTCAATGCCATAGGCGATGTAATCAATCCCGGACGGTGAATTCGCGTAGATAATGCGAATCCTCCGGCCGTTCACAATCAGCGTTGAATTTTCTTTATCGAGGCGAATAACGCCGTTAAACGGGCCATGCACCGAATCGAGACGCAACAGGCTGGCCCGCTTTTCCAGATCATTGCCTTCGCCCTTACGAACAACGATGGCGCGCAAGCGCATGCCTCGACCACCGCCGGTTCGGTCACACAACAGACGCGCCACAAGACGGCCAATGCGACCGAAACCGTATAACACCACGTCTTTCTGCGAGCCGGAGTGTGTGTCTACTTCAGCGCCATCCTCCACATAAGCCGTGTGCAGTTCTTCGTCGAGAAACTCCTTAGGCGATTTTCTCTCATCCTGGCTAAAGAATTTCACCACCAATTTGCCGATATCAATATGTGCGGCGCGTAAGGGTAGCGTGTCCAGCAGCTTCAGTATGCGCAAAGTGTCGGTCGGAAGCAGCTCCAACTGCTCGACTTGACCTGCGAATTCGTGCGCCTTGAGTATGTCGTTTACGGTTCGCTTGACTATCAATTGCCCAAAGATTGAAATTTCCACCGAACGCTCGCGGTACAGTTCACCAATGATTGGAATCATCGCCTCGGCGGCGCGTTCCTGTTCGTCCCAGGCTTTGCTATCGAGATCATTTGTATCGGTCATAATCTATGCTCCCTTTTTCAAAATGGATACAAGTATGTAGACGCACTCTATTAAAGCGTAAAAAGACTGCTGATTAAATAAGAAAAATTTATCCTGGTTTGACATTAATCCAATAGATGCGTACTCCTGGCAACGCCTCGTAACTTTTTTAAATCACCCCGTCTACTTTAAACCGGGAAACGTCGTCTGCGTTATACCCGATCTCATTTAATATTTCCTGCGTATGCTCTCCCAATGTGGGCGCCCGCTTGAAGTCACCCACAGTTGTTTTCGAATAACGAACGGGGTGATCTGCTATCGGTGCCGGCGTTGACACGCCAGGGTAGTCGACGGACTTGAACATCCCGGCCTCAATGACATGCTCATCTTTAAGCAATTCGCCAGGGCTCAATATCTCGCCACAAGGAATGCCGGCTTGCGTTAATTCGGCTAACGCCTCAGCACTGGTTCTTTGCCCACACCATTCGGACATACGTTCGCCGATAACTTCACCGTGATCGCCTCGCGACTGGTCTGTGCTGAATCGCGCGTCTTCCAGCCACTTGGCCTCACCCATGAGATTCGCCCAGCGCTTATAAAGACCGCCGCCAACAACTTGCACCGTGACAAAGCCATCGCGCGTTCGAAACGTATCGGTCGGCGCATTGTACTGACCTCGCGTCGCCGTTCCCTGCCTCCCCAAGCCGATCGCGGCTTCTTCCATTAGCGCAGCGTTATTAAAAGTCAGCGCTGTTCTCAGTAGCGTGCCCTCTACAATTTGGCCCTCACCAGCTTTTGCTCTATGGAAAAGTGCGGCGAGCGTACCGAACGCGCTCAACGAGGCAGTACCGAAGTCGCAATACGGCGCGAAAGATTTTGCCGGTTCGCCGGCGTGCCATACAGGTACATGCCGCCCGACATCGCCTGAGCAACGGTATCAAACCCTCCTCTTGTGGCATACGGTCCCGTTGAACCAAACGCCGACCCGGTAGTGAGGATAATATCCGACTTGATACTCCCCAGTGTTTCATAATCCAGCCCCAGTTTCTTCAGCGCCGGATAGGCATTCCAGGTCGGGAAGGAAGCACAACAAATAACAAGGCTGACACCACGCGGAACCAGCGTATAAGTTTTCTCAAGCGCCACCTGATCACGACCAAAATTGCGGTGATACTCTGCCTTCGGTGCAACATTGCTCATGGCAATAGCCGAATAGGCCAGCGCTTCAATACCGCGATCGAGCGCGTTAGGCCCTGAGCCACTGAAGGATTGCGTGTAGCTTTGCCCGGCAACGTGCATGATTGAATGCGCCATTTCGAAATTTCTATCGTACTGCCGCTCAGCCATTTCTATACACAGTGCGATTCTCACCTGAAAGATCTTGTTCCAGGCGAGGAAGATAATGATGAGAACGAAGCATCGAGTTCAGTTAGAAGGACGAAAAATCCACAACAATCTAATCCCTTCACCCCCCGCGAGCGCTGTTGCGTCAGTGTCCGCTGTCTCGGCGCATGCCTCTGTGGAGACGTTTATTCGCGTGGCGACGTCAACGCCACGCCCTCTCTCATGTATATATCATCGTATTTGACACCGCCATTGCCGTAAGGCTGCTCGACCGGTCCGGTATTACAATTCGCTAAAAAATAACGCAGCGGTTGCTCACGTCGCATGCGGAAATCTGCACCGGCAAAGACTTTTTGCTGCGTGGTAAACTCATCGCCACCACGGACAAACACGTCGTACTTTTGTCCCCCCTCGGCAATCATCGCATTGTTTACCACAAACCAGATTTCGTACCAGGTATCGGTTTGCAGCGGCCTGGCGACTCGATTGTCGGCACGATTGACTATCTTCTTATAACCGTCACCGCTGTTCACCATCAGCGTGCCATCGTTTTTGCTGCTGTCCGATTCCACCTTATCGGTAATGCGTAAACCTGGCTCCAGCGCGTCGTAGTCGTATTTTGCGATCCCGTCAGGGGTCAGATTACTCAAACCGAAAATGTGATTATTCGGAAAATACTCCACATTGACTCGAGTATAAAACGTATACGTTTCGCCGAGCTTCACCACCCTCGGCAGCTTGCGGAAACTCAAGGCTTTGCGATTACCGATAACACCTTCGGCGGCAGGCTTTTTTATCAGGTAGTGATTTTCACTATTCTTCTGCTGGCGTACTTCCGTAATCTGAGGGCTTTCTATTCTGGGACTGGTGTCATTCTGTGTATCCAGCCGGACCCAGTCATCGCGCTCAGTCACGCCTTCGAAGTCGTCGACTTTAATCCATTGTGCTTCTGTTTTCGCTGGCTGGGACGAGCCACTTGAGCTGGCCATAAGCCAGGTTGCGAATACCGCAAAGCCAATACCAATCATGCTTCTCAGTAAAGACGGGCGGCAGCTTACAAACCTGTTCAATCCGCGGATAAATTTCACTGAATTTCCCCCCTATCGCGCATGCCATACGCCACGCCGGTAACCCTGGCGAAATCAGAGTGGCCCGTCATCACCATCGCGCGGCTTTAAATCGGATTTCGATAAAAGCAGTGCTTTCAATGTTTTCGATCTAAAGTCACGACGATACAGCACCGCAAATACCCATGGCACAGCGACGATAAAGAGGAATGGATGAACGAACCACGTTAGCAACGCGAGACTGAAGTAGTAAGCTCGCAAGCCCACAACAAATGAATGCATCGCCAGGGTAATTGTACGTGAGAAAGATCTCGAGTACAGGTCGCGGTATTCTACATCAACCTCTTCATACGGCATGGGGGCGCCGGCCATGATTACCGACGCCATACCGTACTGGCGAATACTCCAGGTGAACGTGAAGAAAGAATAGATATAGATCAGCAACAGTATCAGCAGCTTAAATAACCAGAGATCGGGCGTGTTAATTTCGATCAGCGGCAAACCACTAACCACGTCTATCGCCTTTTCCGTTGCGCTCATTGCGGTTAATACGGCGGCAATAATGAGCAAGCTACTCGAGGCGAAGAATGTCGAGTTTTTCTCAAGATTGCTGATCACCCCGATATCAATGACTCGCAATTCGCGCTGCTGCAGCACTCGGGCCCAATCGTCAACGTAGGTGCCCACCAGGTTTTGCAGGCGTGTATTTTCTTTGGCGTGCTTGCGTGAAAAGATGTGGTAACTTAACCACCAGCAGAGAAACCAGAGGAGTGCCAGCCAATCCAGCGCAGGAATCGAGGAGAAAATCATAACAACACCCGCGTGCAGAATAAAACGCGCGCAAGCATAACCCGTTGTGCTGTGCTGCCCCTCTGCATTCGCTCTGCAGGCACGCTAGCGCGGTCATCTCGCGCGGTCCTAAAATTCACGACTAAATACCAGAAACAGATCGTTTGCGTTTGCATCGCTTTATCAACAATCGATTGGAGCATTTACAAACGTAACTAGCCAGTATTGCGCATACCGGCCGCTACACCGGCGATGGTCACCATAATCGCCTGCTCTACCAATGGGTCCTGGTGATTACGGTTTCGCTGTAACAGCTCGGCTTGCAATACGTTCAGCGGTTCGGTGTAGATATTGCGCAAACCAATCGACTCCTTCACCCACGCCTGATCGGCTAACAGTTCCTCGGCGCCGGTCAGCGCCAGTACTGTGGCGGTATCCTTCTGCAGCTGTTCGCGCAGGCCGTTGCCGATCTCTTGCAGCTCTGGGTCAACCAGCTTGCTGTCGTAGTAGGCAGACAGGTTGCTATCCGCTTTGGCGAACACCATTTCGAGCATCGACAAACGGGTCGCGAAGAATGGCCACTGCGCTGCCATTTCGTTAAGCAATTTATCCTGGCTTGCATCCAGCATGTGTTGCAGCGCCTTGCCTGCACCCAGCCACGCGGGCAGCATCAGGCGGTTCTGGCTCCAGGCAAATATCCATGGAATGGCCCGCAAACTTTCAATGCCACCGCTGCCCGCGCGGCGCGCCGGCCGGGAACCCAGCGGTAATTTCGCCAACTCCTGCTCAGGGGTGGCCTGGCGAAAATAGGCGACGAAATTTTCTTCGCCTCTGACCACCGCTCGATAGTAACGGCAGGAAGAATCAGCAACGCTGTCCATCACATCGCGCCATTCGGAATCCGGTCGCGGCGGCTCCAGTAAATTAGCCTGCAGGATTGCGCTGGTATACAGCGCGAGGGTTTTAATGGCAAACGGGCTTAGGCCAAGCTTGGTGCGAATCATCTCTCCTTGCTCGGTCACGCGCAATCCGCCCCGCAACGAACCTGGCGGCTGCGACAACAGCGCCGCGTGTGCCGGCGCGCCGCCGCGGCCAACCGTGCCGCCGCGGCCATGAAATAAAGTGAGGCTGACGCCCGCAGCGTCGCAAACGCCGAGTAAGGATTCCTGTGCGCGGTATTGTGCCCAGCCGGCTGCCAGCACGCCGGCATCCTTGGCCGAATCAGAATAACCGATCATCACCATCAAACGGTTTTCGATTAGCGTGCGATAGAAGTCATTGTCGAGCAGGCCTTTGATGACCTCAGCCCCCCGATTAAGATCATCCAGCGTTTCAAACAGTGGTACTACGGGTAGATTATAGGCGCAGCCTGCCTCCTTCAGCAGCAGCAGAACGGCCAACACGTCGGACGGTTGTTTGGCCATTGAAATGGTATAGCAGCCTAGCGCTTCCGGAGACTGGCTTGCGACAACCGCACAAGTATCCAGCACTTCCTGCACTGCTTCGCCGGGTTGCCAGCGGGTTGGCATCAGCGGCCGCTTGTTCTGTAATTCCGCGTAGAGAAAAGCCTGCTTTTCGCTTTCGTTCCATGTGTCATAGTCACCGAGTTCGAGATAGCGTGTCAGCTCGGCAAATACCTCGCTGTGACGGGCGGCATCCTGGCGAATATCGTGTTGCACCAAATGCACGCCGAAGCAGCGTACCCGACGTAACACATCCAGCAGTGCGTGATCGGCGATGCTATGCATGCCGCAATCCAGTAAAGACTGATAGCAGGTTTGCAGCGGTTGCCACAGTTGCTCTGTCGTGGTGATGGTATCCATCGCATCAGGTATTCTCCCCGCTAACCTTTCCTGAATCGCAGACAGGGTATTTCTGAGGCGTTGTCGCAGTGATTTGAGCACGGCGCGGTAAGGTTCATGTGCATCGTTTGCTAACGCCTTTAGTTCGGCATTAGCGGCCGTCATCGACAACTCATCGATCAGTCCTATGATGTCTTGCAAATACAGATCCGCCGCCTGCCAGCGGCTTAACAACAACACCTCCTCGGTTACCACGGCGGTCACGTTGGGATTGCCGTCACGGTCACCGCCCATCCATGAGCAAAACGTGACCGGAGTTGCATCCAGCGGCAGATGCGAACCCGTCGCCTCGAACAGCGTTGTGTCGAGGCGGCGAATAAAATCAGGCACGGCCTGCCATAGAGAGTTTTCCACCACGGCGAAGCCCCATCTAGCCTCATCCACTGGTGTGGGTCGCTCAAGCCGGAAATCATGGCCATACCAGATTTGAGTGATCAGCTCTCGCAAGCGCGTATGCAGTGCCTGCTCTTCCTCATTCGTGCGCCCCTGTAGCTCGAGCTGGCCGAGACAGGCATCAATCTCACCGTGTTTATGGATCAAGGTGCGGCGGGTGATTTCCGTCGGGTGCGCCGTCAGCACCAGTTCGATATGGAGAGACGCAATCGCCTCATTTATCGCAGCCTGCGACACCTCGCTGGCCTTCAGCTGCGCAAATACCGACTCCAGTGTTTGGCTGGCAGAATAGTACATTTCCGTCTCGCGCGAAATATTGTGGTGCTGGTCGGCGATATTGGCAAGATTGAGGAACTGGCTAAACGCCCTTGCCACCGGAATTAACTGTTCGCGGTCGAGGCTACGCAGTATTTCCTGTAGCGCCAGATGATCATCCTGCTCCCCCGCCCTGGCGGATTTGGATAACTTGCGTATTACTTCGATTTTTTCCAGGAAGGCATCGCCTTCCGCTTCGGCGATGACTTCGCCAAGTATTCGACCCAATAGACTGACATTGCCTCGAAGTGAGTCATAATTTTGTTTCGTCATATCGTTCTACCTTAAGAGTTTTGATACGGGTGAGCAGATTGTCATTGCTTACCAGTGGATGATTAATTCCGAGTTTGGCTGATAGCGCTGCGCGCCTTGCAAACGATTAATGGCTCCGGCATCTGCCAACTTAACACCTGTTGCTTGCACATCGACTGGCTTATGATTCCAAAGCCTGACCGCCGACTGCTTACCAGCGCTGATATCTATTAACAAATCGGTCGGTTCCGAAAATTTAAGCTCGCCTGTTGCGGTTTTTAGATAGGAAGCACCGAGCAGCATAGCTTGCTGACTGTTCACCAGCACCAACGCGGCATTTGTACTATATTTTCCAACCATAAGATCCTTGCTGGTTCGTCGCTGAAACTCCCAACCCTTCAGCGAATACTCGCTACTCTCAAGAAACTCTTCCGGCAGCCGTTGCATAAACGATTTTGAAGGATAAAGCAGGGTCGTGTATTCGCCAACCGCTTTATTCATGGAATAGATAAGATGACCCTTGCCGCGCACGATCTGAGTACTTGCCGCTTCAGCTTGATCGCCCAATTGTACTATTTCCAGACCGGACCCGTCGGCAAACACAGACTGGTGATGATTGGTCGAGCTACTCTCTGAATAATGCCCTTGCCATATTTGTTGATAGTCGTGCTTGCCCGAAGCGGATGAAAAGATGTCTCTGACTATCCAGCCTAATCCTTTGAGGAAAAAAACTTTTCTGTAATATTCAACCCCAATGTCGTTGTAGCCATTGTGGCTGCCGGCAAAGTAGTCCCAGCTTTTTCCATTGGCCCACGATATAACACGCGGCTTGGGCAGTTTACGCCATTTACCAAAACCTGAACCGCCCTGGTTCGATTGCCACCCAACCCCTTGCGGAATAGAGTCAACGATGGCGACATTTTTTGCATACGAGTTTTTAAAGAACTCATAGTCCTCAAGAAAATATCTGACCTGGTAATTTGGCAAAATGTCTTGCTGGTTCGCAAATGCAACAATACCCAGGCTGTCGCCGTGCTGATGATCGGGCTTTTCTGCAGACAGCCCCGCCGATACGGTCATGTGCAAATCGTCTTTTGCCCAACCGTCGCGCATTACGTAATAACCCGTCTGCGGCAGTGCTGCGGAACGCAGCGCGGGCTTGCTACCACTTAACTTGTCGATGGCGTTCAGTTGCTCTGCGCGCAAATACCAATAGTAACCTGCAGAAACGGATTTGCTGGCGAAGTAATTGATCGCCGGCTCATTGAATAGTATGCCGCCAAGTTGTGCAATCGTGCTAATGTCGTTAAATTCTGCGCCGGGACTGTCGGTATCGTCCTGCAGAACGGGAAGGTTTTTGTCGGGCCGTGCAAGCACAACCAGCGCATCGAACATTGCCCTTAATTTCTGCGACCATAGTTCCGACACCGCGAAGTTGTTCAATGTTGCCAGTTGAAATGCGTAGAAATAGTTAAAGATATCGTCAATATGATAGTGGACCGAACGCTCGAACTGAAAGCCATCCTGATTGACTTCTTTGATCAAGTGCTGCTCCAGCAAATCCATCGCGTTTTCATACCATGCCTCGGCGCCAGGATACTCGTTAAACAGAATGGCGATCACGGCCAGCGCACTGACGCCGCGCGTTTGATGGTTACCCGCGACGAATTGCTGGTTTTTTTCCTGCAGAGAGGCCCCTTCATGCAGTAGGGTTTTGATCGTTTCTAACTGATCTTGCCAACCATACGATTGGTCACCCAAATAGAACGCATGGATTTGCAACCAGTTAATGACCCGGGTACCCGCCCGGTAGGATTCGTAAACGCCGTTGCCGCCGCTGTCGTCTTCATAGCGCTTATTTGCGAAGGCTGCGTTTAATGACCGCAGCTGTGCAGTGAAATAATCCACGTACAGTGGATTACCATTTTCGTAGTGATGCATATACGCCATATCAAGCGCTTTGTGCTGGCGCGCTAGATGCCGCAATTCATAGGCTGTAACGTCTTCACCTTTCAGATTTTTGTAAGGTAGCTGCCATTGCGCTGCGGCGGGATATAAGCTGGTATGAATATCCTTGTTGAGTGCATGGTCTGTCCGTTTGGAGGGAAAATTCTTGGCATAAAATTGAAAGCGTTCATCCGTATTCTGCCAGTCAAAGAAGTATCGGTTGGAAAATGCCTCTTTAAAATAACGGCTAAGCGCAAACAGTCCTTTACGATTGTCACGCCCGTAAAGCGCTTTAATCGATGCCAATGCCGCATTATCTTCCGCATCAAGAAGATCCACCAGTTCATCATCGGTAAGCAGGCGATCAACCGGCACCGCTTGAGCCTGAACCGCAGCGTTGCGCACATCCGCCGTAGTTAACTCAGAGGAATGATCAGCCTGTTCAGACGCCGCACGAACTTCGCCGGCACAAACAACAATTATTGTGCATAGCAATATTCGAAAGGACAGCATACGTAAATTAAACAAAGGTCGGAGAAGAAACGCCGCGGCAGACATGGTTGTTCTCACAAAGGCAGCGACCATCAAATGCCCGCCCTCGCCTTTGGCAATGAACGGCAGCAGGCCACTGATACATTCAGCAGGAAGAGGATATACAAAGACGTGCTTCGTTAATCGTCGGCCTGTGATTTTTTTCGTTTAATTTTTTTAGCAATCTCTTTAAAATCATAAGTTGGGTAAAATTCGGTGGTAAAAGATCCCCAGGCTGATGTTTCGACTGCTATATTCAGGCTCCTTAAGTCTTTTGGGGCTACTTTTAGCGTAATAACCTGTCCAAGGCCCATAGCGACATACCACGATTCTATTTGCATACCTGCAGGCGGAAACGTCTGCCAGAATTTGTTTTCGTCCTGTATTCTTTGTAACTCGGTGAGGTTTTTATCCTGCTGATGTTTCAGAATAATGGTCACCAATACGCTATCGCTGTCAATGGAGTAATCCTCTGCGTGTACCACAGAGGTACTACTGATCAGCAGCACAAAGATAAAAGTTAGTAATTTTACGCCATCGCTCATCGCTGGTTTGTCCTCAAAGCCGTAACTCAGATCGCGTGAACTTGCCTGTCGATGGAAGAGTTTAAATTCAGGGTGCGTCTACTAATTGTGTGCGGCCTTTAACTATTTTCAGGCATTGCTGTTGCAGGAATGATAGCGCCACGGTGTTGAATCACTACTGAGGCTAGTGCATGCCCGGCGGATGCTGCTTGCTGCGGCAGCTTGCCCGCCATTCTTGCGGCCAGGTAGCCGCCATTGAACGAATCACCGGCAGCGGTCGTATCGACCACCGACACTTGCGGAGTTTTCACCACTTGCGTTTCCTTGTCGGTAATCACAAGACAACCCTGCGCGCCCATTTTTAGACAGATTTCGCCAACTCCCCATGACTGCAAGCGAGACACAACCGTATCCTGGTCTTCACCAGCGAATAGCAGTTGCTCATCATCGAGCGTTGGCAACGCTATATCGGTCAATTGATACATCGCTGCGTAGGCGTCTTTTGCCTGCTCTTCGTTTGGCCACAGTTTGGGCCGATAATTACCGTCAAAAACGACTTTGCCTCCCTGTTTACGGTAATCTGCCAGCAGTTTAAATAATGTTTGCCGAGACGGCTCGCTATACAGGGCGATAGAAATACCGGAGAGATAAAGCCACTCGTGACTGTTGAGCACAGCGAAGAGTTTGTCAGCCTTATCGGCATCATCGAACAGGCGTCGCGCCGGTGAGCTATCACGCCAATAGTGGAATGATCGCTCTCCGTGCGCGTCGATTTCAATCATATACAAACCTGGAACGCTGTTGGGATAGCGATCGACCAGCTTGCAGCCAACCCCTTCGCTCTGCCATTGATCCGTCATCCACGAGCTCATATTGTCATCGCCCACCGCCGTCACGTAGTCTACCTCCCTGCCAAGACGGGCAAGGTAGATCGCCGTGTTAAGCGTATCGCCGCCGTACGAAAGCGACATTGGCAGGGGGCTGCCGGATCGGTTGTCTGAACGATGGCTGAGTTCTAACATGCACTCGCCAATAATTGCTATTTTTTGTGGCATAGGTCACCTCTTATTAAGCCGGTCGCGCTCGCTGCATCATCATTAGTAAGACAACCTGCGAGCAGGGAATTGCAGGTTAGGAAAAAAACAAACCGCCGTTCACGTCCATATTAACGCCCGTTAAAAAAGACGATTCGTCAGACGCCAGGAAAGCTACCACATCGGCCACTTCCGCGGGAGCACCTTCCCGGCCCAGCGGTGTGCCTGCAGCTACGTTTTTCCGAGCTTCATCTTGAGTGAACGTGTCGTGAAACGTGGTGCTAATCATACCGGGACACAAGGAGTTCACACGAATATTTTGCGGGCCAAGCTCTTTGGCCAGCGCTCGAGTCAGGGTCATGACTGCACCTTTCGCCGTCGCGTATGCAGACGCTCCCGGACCACCGCCATCCCTACCGGCCTGAGAAGCGAAATTAATAATCGAACCGCCATTTTTCATGGAGGGTACGACCGCCTTGGTTAAAAGGAAGGCAGTATTGAGATTGAGCTTCATCACCAGGTTGAAAAAGTCTTCATCCATTTCGTCGATGGTTTTTCTGGCTACCAGGCCACCGGCTACATTAACGAGCACGTCGATTTGTTCACCATAAGCTGAATGAGCCTCAGTTACCAGGCGCGATACATCCTCCTGCTTCGTCATATCGCCTTGCACAACAATGCCTTGCCCGCCGGCAGCCGTTATTTCCTTGAGGGTCTGTGCCGCTTGCTCAGGGTTGCTAAAGTAGTTAATCACCATTTTTGCACCTTCCGCAGCGAGCTTCAGGGATATCGATTTACCGATGTCCCGCACACCTCCTGTGATAACGGTGACTTTATCTTCAAGTTTCATAAATGCTCGTTATTCGTTTTGGAAAAAATTCTCTTTTTATTTGCAGGCTCAAGCCTTCGCCGGGTTCAGTTCAACTTTCTTTTTGACGGGATGGATACGACCACCCAGCAAGAAGATGGCCAGAACAGACAGTGGCACAAATGCGGCACCTAATAAAAAGAATGGGACGTAAGAGTTAACGGTAATGATTGGTACGATCTTGGTTACGACCATCACGCTCATAACAGCTGCCGCCCCGCTGATACCCGCGAGTGAACCGACTGATTTACCGGAAAAGTAATCGCTTGGTAAGGTTTGGATACTGCCAATACTGGTTTGGAAACCAAACAAAACGCAGGCAATAAGTAACATTGCGTAGGTCGGGTCCGCCGCTTGCGCTGTTAATAACAACGCGGGCAACATAATCAATGCACCCAGTACGATTACCGATTTTCGCGTTTTGTTCACCGACCAACCGCCCTTCAACAATCGACCCGACAGCCAACCACCAAATAGTGCGCCGAATAAGGCTCCCACGTAGGGTACCCAGGCAAAGGCTCCAATTTGCTTAATATCGAAACCGAATTTGTCCGTGAGATATATAGGCAACCACGCTACAAATAACCACCAGACGGGATCTATAAATAATCTTGACAAAATAACCGACCAGCTTTCTTTGTACTTCATCATCTCAAGCCAACTGGGAGCGTGCAAATCCTCCCCATGAAGCTCGGCAACCTTCTGGCCAGATAAAATATATTCGCGCTCTTCTTCGCTTAGCCACGGGTGTGTATCAGGACCACTTTTGTATAAAATCATCCACGGAATAATCCACACCGCGCCAAGCAGTGCGATAAAAATAAAGGTGCCTTTCCAACCGAGGAAACCAAACGAATAGGCGATCAGTGGTGCTGAAATAATGCCGCCTACCGCAGCCCCCGAGTTAAAGATGCCTTGTGCCAGGGCACGCTCCTTGATCGGAAACCACTCTGCGTTCGCCTTGGTCGCACCGGGCCAGTTACCGGCCTCACCAAAACCCATGACGAGGCGCACAACAGTCAAAGACACAAAGCCTTTAGCAAGCGCATGCGCGGCTATCGATAGCGACCAGATTACGATCGACATAAGAAAGCCGAGCCGCGTACCGATGGCGTCAAATATTTTCCCGAAGGCAGCCTGTCCTATCGCATAGGAGAACGTAAAGATAACCACAATATTGGCGTAATCATTTTTGTCGAGACCCAGATCTTCAGAAATCGCCGGCCACATTACCGCCAGGGCATTGCGATCGATATAGTTGATAACCGTTGCCACGGCAACAAGGCTAACTATGCACCAACGTAAACCCTTTATTGTCATTATGCTTCCCCTTGCTCGAGAAAATCTTCTCTTACAGGGCTGAAGGTATCGATCAAAACACCGGCTTTCTTACAGACTGCCCCATGACTGACATTGGGCGGAATATAAAACGCATCGCCCCCCTCTAGTACCTGAATGACACCGCCAACGTTTACTTCGAATTCGCCGCTTTCCACATAAGCGACTTGCGAATGAACGTGGCTGTGTACGTAGCCTTCGCTGCCTTCTTCAAACTGCACTCTAACTACCATGATTTCATCATTGAAACCCATAATCTGGCGCGTCACACCCTCGCTAACAGCTTCGATTGGAATATTCTTGCGGCACATGAATATATCGCTTTGGAATTTCATAGATTTAGTGTCCTGTAATAAGTAACGGCGTTACGACGCAACATTACTTGCTTGTATGGGTCGTGTTATTGTTAATCGTCGCGGTATTTTCCTTGCTGCTGTTCAGTTCCTTCACGCGCGGCAGATCGGTATTCAAAAACTCGTTGCTGACAATTTTCGTCAGCGGCTCACCAACGGTGTGGTTTACCTTGATGGCCGGGCTATCGGTAAAGCGGTTATTGCTTATCTCGGCTACCTGCACGCCGTGTAGATACACCGATGCCGCAGATTTGTTGTTGTCTCCTGCACCAACCGCTTCAAGCGTGGACCCGGTCAGGGATATGTATTCGGTGCCAGCGGTGACGCTGCCTGCTCTGCAAATGTGCTTGTCTGACCAATTAAGCAACGCCACGCCCCACCGTACAATTTATAAAAGTATGAAACTATTTTTTTAGTTACTTGTCAACGTCTATCTATTACCAATTTCGTAATTTTGGTTTGGAGAGTTGTTATAACAACCCGCCGGAGGTACAAATTCTTGAAAATCATACGTTTTTATTGTGACGGAACGAAGCGAAAGCAAAACTCCTATCTCCAGCGATTTGGGCCGACCGGTTCTTATTAACGTTAATTTTCGAGATTTCATTAATCCATTCGTATGACGAGTCGTTTATACCACAAACAACCCAGCACTATTTCAGAATGACATAACGATAAGCAGAATTAGTCGTCTGCAAACGCGGGCGCGGCAAATGAGTGACTGCCGGATGTGGATGGAAAGCGCTGACTACCGCGCGAAGAATCCAGCAAGGCGTTCTATTCGTCAGCAACACTTGGAAAATTATCGTCAAGCCGATTTAATGTGAATCGTTTTCGTCTCTCCGAGTCGTGGCGACGCACCTCTTCCTCGGCGCGTGCTTCAGTCACATCATGCAGTATGTCAATCAGGCGGGTAAAATGGCTACGCATTGCCAGCCGCGCAGCTTGAGAGTCGCGCCTTGACAGCGCATCATATATCGCCTGGTGCTCGGCAAGGCGACGCTGAGGGTCCGTTTCACATACTTCTCTATGTGCGTTGTTAATCTCTACTGATTGTTCCTGTATGTCCCATAGACGTTCTATCGTGTCAATCAGGGCGCGGTTTTGTGTTGCTTGTGCAATGATGGAATGGAATCTTCTGTCCGCGTCGTTCGACATCGGATTGCCCTCGTTGGTCTCCGTGGCCATCTCATCAAGAGCCGCCGCAAGCGCGACCAGTTGTTCCTCAGTAATCATGGAGGCGGCAAGCGCGGCCGCTTCGCCTTCGATGAGAACGCGCGACTCGGTCAGTTCAAATGGACTAATAGCAAGCTGTTGGTCGCCGCTCAGATTTCTGTGCTCGACAACATACACGCCCGAACCCGTCTTCACCTTGACGGCACCTTTAACCTCGAGAGCAATGATAGCCTCGCGTATTGTCGGGCGGCTGACACCAAAACGTTCAGACAGCTCGCGCTCCGGTGGTAAGCGAGAACCTGGCGGATATTCGCCAGTTGCCAATATTTCAAGCATCTTGTCCAACACCTGTCGGTAAAGGCGCTGACCGCTGACTGCTTTCTCCTTGCCCATATTACCTCTCCAGAAGGCACAAAAGGTCGCTAAAGTTACAAAGTGCATTTAGCCATTGTAACATAGCAATACGCAATTGGTCAGACAATGACGAGCGCGTATATACTCATTTATTATGCCAAATTGTTATACTGCTGTTCGCTGCGGACCCCTGCCATATGTCGCAAACGGTAGCAGCGAGCTGCTACCGAATGTCAAAGCTTCTTAAGCTAACAATGGAGCGTTCTCAGCAGTCTGTGCAAACAGGCTAGCTATCCCCGTAGTGAAAAGGCCCTGTCCAGTCATATGTCTTATCGCCTATTTGCAATTGATGTTGTTTGGAAGCGGAGGCGTCCTGACTTGAAAAGATAAAAATGCGTGCATGTCCCTGCTGGTCTTCAATGGAAATTGCGGTGTAATTTTCGTCGTCGTAAGCGACATTCAATTTCGAAATCTGACTATTCGAATTGACTGCAAACTCCGATACGGTGCTGTAGCTACCGTGCGGCTCGAGGACGGACGCAAAAACTGTATTGCCGGCATTTTTTCTACGAATCGTCAAGGCCGCATCCCTACGCAAATTGAATTCGGGATCGTTTGCACCGATTCTGGTAAACAGCAATTCATCTGCTGTATCGGCTACCGAGGTCAGCGTGTAAAAATTGCCATTGCCCAGCCACATTAATTTGGTGTTGTCAGATGAGGGCTTGCCCTTTCCTTCCAGAAACAAATGTTCATAGCCGTGTTTCTTCCCTAATGCGCTTAAGGTTGATGGCGCCTCGTATTTAAAATTGGTCTGCATGACCTGCCCCATAAAATAGAAGGGCAAATCATATTGATGCATTGTATCGGATGTTACTTTTAGCAAATCCAGCAGAATGGGTTTTTCGAAATTGTCGTCCTTGATCATGGCCATGGTGCGGTGCATTTCTGTGCCGGGATAGGCATTCGTTTCCCTGGCGCTTACTACCTGTAAATTGGCGTCGGATGCATCAAAAAGATATAGATCCGAATGATGTTTGCTGGCAATTTCATATTCGCCGTTAAAATGCGACTTTTCGTCCTGGGTAATCGTGTTGTGGGCGATGGTCTGCTTTGCCCAGGTAGCGTTTTCTTCCAAATAGTTGCCGCCGCCTTTTTGCTCAATGTTAACAAATCGTGCGAGCCCATAATCCTGAATAACTTCGTCACCTTTCGCGTACAGGGAGTAAGAGAGCTTATCGTAGTGGCCGTGACTCAACCCCTGGGCGGCATATTTAAATACCAGGGTCAACTCTTCGTCACCATAGCGCAAGATGCCCACACCGCCTTGTTTGCCATCGGCTCCATCGGACAGGTTTACCGATTTTTTAACGAAAGGTTGCGCTTTTCCATCGCGAATACCCATTGCAACGGCAAGCCCGGAATCGTCTAACAGCACACTGCCCTGCTTCTCGGCGATACTCAAAAGTTGCGGGTCATTTCCACCAAAATAATAGGCTATATCAACCGCCGTAACCACTTCTCTAGCATAGTAGGACATGCCTTTTTGACCGTCGTTTAGCGGGAAAAACTCACCGTCTGCATCCGATAAGCTTAAAAGTACATCTACCGATTTCAGCAGCACACCATCTTTATGCTCAAAAATTTTGAGTTCGGGTTTTACGTTGTGCAAGGCTTCTGCAAATATCAGGAAGGGGTACATGGCATAGCGTTGATAATAGGGGCCTTCGGTATAATAGCCATCCGGAGAAAATGGCTCGTCAATATTCGCCAGGAATCCTACCTTTTGCCCTTCTACCTTAATCAAACCGCCATCGTTGTCTTTAGCCCCCACTTCGAGACCATCATCTTCAATACCGTACAACGCCCGCTGCACCAGCTCATCATCTCCCATAACCAGTCCGATCATACCGACAGCCGCATTGCCCCAGGTACTGTGGTTATGAACTCTGTTAAAGAACTGCGGACTTTCGATGGAGATGTAGTCAGCGAAAGGCTTAAAAAGATTTTCTTCCAGCTGAGTGCGTTGCTCTGCGGATAGCCAATCGTAAATAGCATCATAAGCCTGGCTTACGTACACCAACCAATTGCTATCGTTCAGGGATTGCCAGAACAATTTCCCGCGCGCATAGGATCTTTCCTGCGGATGAATGGGCAGATCCTTGTACATTGCCTCATATTGAAACAACATGTCACGTATGTAAGCGGCATATTTTTCATCCTCCAAAATCTGGAAGAGCACGCCTGCTTTTTGCAGTATCAGGAAATTCCGCTTGTGCCGTTCGTGAGTATAGCCGCCTGAAAAGTCTTTCGGAATTGGAGTATCAATGCCCAACTTGATTTCGGCATCCACCTCCGCCTTGACCTTTTCCACAGTGGCATCGAACAAGGGAACCTTGCCCAGTTCCGCTCTGATCTTTGCAACACCCGCTTTGGTCAAAATCAGATTAGGATGTTCTTGTGCCTGTTCTTTCGCTATGGCCGGCATTGTCAGCCCAACAATCATTAACAATGTTACTACGCTGTTTGCTATATTCATTTTATAGTGTTCCAGAACATTCCCCGGTTCAAGTCACTCTGCTGCTGCGGCGACCCATGGATTCACGTCAGGTCAATGTGAGAGTTACGACAAGTGGGCTACGGATTGCCCAGCCCTGCAACGGATCAGTTGACAACGCACAGCAACCGATATGACGAGCGAATTGCGGTATCAAAGT
Source organism: Pseudomonadales bacterium (assembly GCA_037969395.1). Taxonomy (GTDB): domain Bacteria; phylum Pseudomonadota; class Gammaproteobacteria; order Pseudomonadales; family JAUIET01; genus JBBKXJ01. The sequence goes on along the minus strand of JBBKXJ010000026.1, from coordinate 4,393 downwards.
GGCTTTTGTGTAATAACAGGTGGCAGACAATTCATTTTTGTTTTCTCTCGTCTCGACCAAGCTCATGACCTCTAGCCGATGTTAGCGTAAATCAGCCACTACATATATGTCAACATATTAAGTGCTCCAATTAGCCGCAATTGGCATGACATATAGCCGCATAATTGGCCTGACCTACCAACCTTGTATCATTCTGTCATGATCTTCGGTCGCCTTTTATAGTGATCATTGCGCTCTACAGGCGCCCTGCCCTTGAGTTGAGGTCCCATTCGTCAGACATTGTGGTAATTCTGCTGTATCAGTGATTCTCATCATAGGTAGTGGCGGTAGTATTGGCTAATAATCGGTGGCTAAACCACCGGTTGGTAATACCAAAAAGTACTTGTGATCGGTTAATACGCTCAGCATCAGAGGCAGTATGGTCAGCACTTTGTCCGAGCAACTGACAAATAATCAGCGCGTTCGTATCGGCGCGGAAGAGATTTCCACCGGCCGACGATGAGCGAGCAGCAATCGCAAACGCCGTGGCGATGTGCTGGTGAATTCTGGCGAGTCAATGGTAATCGGGTCCATTCGCGAGGTTATCGCCCTGGCAAATTGCCAGCGCTCTCGCTTCAAGCCGCGCACTCGATAGCGCTTGTGATAAGTCGTCGATACTCTTGCAGGAGGCCGATTGGTGATCGCTATTGAGTGCCATACTGTTCTCTTTAGGGCATCTCTATCACTCATGATTGCGCTGCCGTCATAGCGAAAAAAAAATACCGATTGCAATTCCTAACAACTGCCGTAGCATATTCCTATGGTAACCGCTGTTAATAAGGCAATTGGAAGCATATGGCTGGCGTGCAATCCAGACCCGCTTCGATTCGGCGCCAGAACGGCGGTTAGCATTAACTCTGGAAGCGCACCGGTGCAACGAACTCATATAACCGAAGAAAGGTAAACATAATACGCTTCGGTTTTTCATGGGCCGTTGCCTGCGTGTCGTCAGCCTTCCCCCGGGTATCTCTTCGCCGACGAGCGACCGGCCATAATCGACTACGAAAAGTCATCGGATCTTCTGTTTCTGCCGGATTTTTCCTAAGCGGGCGATAAAAACAGCTCGAGTGAGATTACTGTTGCAACCGGGAAATCATCAATGTGGCCGATCACGGCGCTCATCTCGATGCAGAGGAGCAGTCGTGACGATACACCAGGTTACCAAACTTAACCCCTCACAAGTCTGGATAAAAACATGCGTAAAAAAACGAAAGTCCTAATTCATGGAACTGGTTTTGCCGGCCAGGGGCATGCTGAGGCATTTAGACAGGCATCGGCTGAAGTTGTCGGCATTGTCGGCAGAACAGAAAGCGTGGTGCAAAAAGTTGCGAAGGACTTAAACATACCTTACGCGGGCACCGATTGGGAACAGGCGCTTGTTGAGTGTCAGCCCGACGTGGTTTCGATTGCCACACCGGGTGGCGCCCATTTTGACGCGATCAAACAAGCGATAGCGTTTGGCTGCCATGTATTTTGTGACAAACCGTTGACAGAAAGTGGTGAAACAGCGACTGAACTGTACCAACTTTCGGTGGAAAAAGGCGTTAAAACGGCGTTTGCAGCCAGTTTCAGATATATGCCCGAGGTTATGCACGCGAAAAAACTTGTTGCCGAGGGAGTCATAGGTGAACCGTTGGAAGTTGAATGTATCTCTCACTTCAATCTGGAGCGAGACATTCCATTTGGTTGGTCGCATAGAAAAGAAGACGGTGGTGGTCGCCTTAACAATAATTTCACCCATAAGTTGTCGATCGTAACCTCTATTGTAGGCGAAGAGATTCTCGCTATTAACGGAGAAGTTAGAGACGATATGGGCAAAGCGCCCATAGTGGAAGGCGTACATAACTTTAAATCAAGAAGAGATTTTATTCCGCAGGATCTCAACGACCCCTCATTACAGTGGGGCGAATCCAATGTTGAGTGGTCTTATACCGTGTTGGCGCAGTTGCAAAGTGACTTTGCCAAAAAACCGGTATCTGTGCTGTTCAAACACGGCGGACTTAACCCGCGTTTTAATGAAGACCATATTGTAATTTATGGCAGCAAGGGCGCAATTTATATTAAGGGCCATTATGGCAGCGGCCCTCTTTATTTATGGACTGACAACAAGGATTGGGAAGAAGTTAAGCTGCCCGAAGACATTGCCGCAGATATACCGGATATTCAAGGTGATACTGAAAGGAACTGGACATATCTCATCCGAGAATTCGTTAAAGACATTCAAGGTGAAGCCGTTGCTCCCTACCAAACCTTCAAAGAAGGTAGCCAGTATCAACAGCTTATCGATTTGATTAGAAAAAATAATAATTGGGTGGATGTAAGTCATCTGCGATAAGGGGAAAGCCCGTGTTGTATGACTATTTGGTGATCGCCGGCTATTTTCTGCTGATTGTAGCTATCGGTTTCATCTTTACATCAATGGCCAAAACTTCTACCAGTGACTACTTTCGTGGCGGCGGAAGAATGCTGTGGTGGATGGTAGGCTCGACTGCGTTTATGGCGCAGTTTTCAGCCTGGACATTCACCGGTGCCGCAGGCAAAGCGTATACGGATGGCTTTGCTGTTAGTTTAGTGTTTTTTGCCAATACCGTTGCTTACTTCTGTGGCTGGGCTTATTTTTCGCATCGCTTTCGCCAGATGCGCGTCGATACGCCGACAGAAGGCATAAGAAGGCGCTTTGGCAGCCAAAACGAACTGTTCTTTGCCTATGCGCTGATTATTTTCAGTTTCATTAATGCCGGCATCTGGTTGAACGCGCTGGGAGTTTTCGCCAGCTCTGTTTTCGAAGCTGATATTAACCTTACCATTATTGTTACCGGACTAACCGTATTGTTTGTATCGGTATTGTCCGGGGCATGGGGGGTGGTCGCATCTGATTTTGTGCAAACCCTGGTGGTCGTTGTGGTCTCAGTCGCTTGCGCCGTTGTGGCACTAGTGCAGGTTGGCGGCCCGACAGAACTGATAACGAATTTCCCTGGCGACTTTGTGATCGGTCCAGACATGAACTATGGACTGCTATTGGTTTGCACGTTTATCTTTTTTATAGCCAAACAGTTAGTGACGATAATGAATCTCAACGATTCATTTCGATTTTTAAACGCCAAAGATTCAGTCAATGCAAGAAAGGCCTCCTTACTTGCAATGGCATTGATGGGCTTTGGTAGTATCATCTGGTTTATTCCCCCCTGGGCATCCGCCATCTTATACCCGGACGCGGCCGCAGCGTTCCCTGAGCTTGGTAACAAAGCGGCTGATGCGGTGTACCTGGTATTTACTCGAAATAGCATGCCGGTGGGAACAGTGGGCCTACTATTGGCGGGTCTGTTTGCCGCTACGATGTCGTCGATGGATTCTGCACTCAATAAAAATGCGGGAATCGTGGTACGCAGCATTTATCAACCTTACCTGGTGAAACGCAAGAAAGTAGTAGAAGACAAACGTTTACTGCAGATTAGTCGAGTTATCAGCCTGATAAGCGGCATTCTGGTTATCTGTATGGCGCTGTTCTTTAAATCTTTAACAGAATTGAGCTTATTTGAACTAATGATGTCAGTTTCCACAATGATTCAGGTTCCACTTCTCATCCCGTTGATCTTCGGGCTGTTTATCAAGAAGACGCCACAGTGGGCTCCCTGGGCCACCGTTGTACTGGGCCTTTGCGTTTCATGGTTTACGTTGTATGTATTAACGCCGGACGTTTTTGCAAGCTGGATTGGTTTAGAACCCCTCACTCGCCGCGAAGCGGTTGATATGAATTTACTGCTGACCATTGCTGCGCACATATTTGTCACTGCAGGGTTCTTCTGTTCGACAGCCTTTTTCTACAACGAGAATCAGGATGTTCACAAACAGGAAACAGACAGGTTCTTTGTTGACCTCGAAACGCCTGTTATCGCCGATTCAGAGCAAGATGAATATGATAGTCAGCAAAGAAATAAACTGGGTTCCATGGTTATCATAATGGGAATTGGCATATTATTGATGACACTCATTCCGAATCCTCTGTGGGGGCGATTAGTATTTTTATTATGCTCTCTCACCATATTGGTCATCGGCTGGTTATTGAAAGGGAGCGCAACAGTGTCTGGCGTCAGCCAGCCTGCCACAGGGGGTTAGTCAGACGCGCGTTCCAAACGTCGTATACTCGTTCGGGTGTAGCGGTAAAACGGGATTGTTTTAAGCAACTCTTCCATGGGCATGATGGCAAATGCCCAAAACAGCGACAGGTCGAAACGCAGGATCAATAGCGCGCAAGCTGGAAGCGCTATCATCCACTGGGTGATGAAATGAATTTTCAGTACACGGTTACTCTCGCCAATGGCGCGTAATACATTCCCTGAGACTGAGTTATAGC
>JBBKXJ010000025.1:0-9405 GCA_037969395.1 Pseudomonadales bacterium | reverse complement strand
CCGTTTGCGCGGTATAGGTGACGTGACCGTGCGCGTCGATCAGACCAGGAATTAAGGTCTTACCGTCCAGATCTTAAAGTCACGAATAGTAATCTGCTATTGCTCCATGGCGTGCTCGGCTTCTACATAGCCCTCGCCGCGGTCGGTGATCACTTTGTACCAATCGCCCTGGCGGGCAATGTAGCGTACGCGGCTACCCGGCCGCACCAGCATCAGGTAGTCAGCGCCCGATGTGGGCTGCATTTTCACTTCGCGTGGATAGTAGCTACCGGTGATGGTTATCCAGCCGGTGTCGCTTGCGGGTTTCGCTGCCGCAGATTTGGGCGGGCCATCCTTAACTTCAGCAGCGCCGCGGCCCGCAGAGGAGACAGCGGTTGGCGCCGCAGCCGGGCGCTTGACTGGCCGGCTAACTTCGGCGGCAGGCGGGCCATCTTTGACGACTGCAGCAGCCGGCTTGGGTGGCGCTGGTCGCCGCACGCTGGCCGCTGGCTTGGTCAATAGCAGGCGGCCGGGAATGCGGATTTGCTGACCAACCCGCAGCGCATACGGATAGGCTAATTTGTTGTGGCCGGCAATAATGTCCCAGTTTTGAGTTGTGCCGGTGGTTTGCACAGCAATACCCCGTAAGGTATCACCGGGCACCACCGCATAGACGAAATCCCTCACCGGTGGAGGATTGGCGGCCTTTGGCGCCGACGAGTCGGACTCTGCTATCGGTGCTCCTGGCAAAACGCCACACGTGCTGATGCTCAGGCACAGACTGAAAGGTATTAATAACAAACGGTTAGTATGGCTGTTTTTCACTATTTTTGACTCAGATCGTGACGTATATTCAGTTGATTGTATCGCGGAAGCAGCCCTGCGTGCGACGACTGGGGTTATTTAACAGAATTCCAAATTGCATCCATTTCTGCTAAAGATAAATCCTCCAGTTTCTGACCACTCTCAAGTACGTTAGCCTCCAGCCGCCGGAAGCGTTGTTCGAACTTGCGGTTGCCGGCGCGCAGACAATCTTCTGCTTCGAGTTTAAGATGACGGGTGAGGTTAACGCAGCTGAATAGCAGATCGCCGGCCTCTTCCGCAATGCGGTCTCGGTTAGCGTCGCCGGCCAAGTCGATTTCATGCTGTAATTCCCGCATTTCTTCGCTAACTTTGGCAATCACGTCGCTTAATTCGCTCCAGTCAAAACCAACCCGCGCGGCGCGTTTTTGCAGTTTATGGGCACGCATCAGAGCTGGCAGATTGGCCGGCACGTCATCCAGAGCACCGTGCTGCCGTTTTTCCTGACGCTCTTCCGATTTGATGTTTTCCCAGCTAGTCAACACTGCGCCTGCGGTTTCGTGCGACTCGTCGCCAAACACATGCGGATGACGCCGCACCAGCTTGGCAGCTATTGCAGCAGCTACGTCGGCAAAGTTAAACAGGCCGGCTTCGCTTGCCATTTGCGCGTGAAACACAACCTGCAGCAATAGATCGCCTAGCTCATTTTTTAAGTCGCCATAGTCCTCACGCTCGATCGCGTCGGCTACTTCGTAGGCCTCTTCAATCGTATAGGGGGCAACGGTTTGAAAGTTTTGCTCAAGATCCCACGGGCAGCCGCCGTCGGGGTCACGTAAGCGTTGCATGACTGCCAGCAGGGACTGCATTTCTTTCAACGTTGGTTCTCCATTTACTTGTTTGTCGCCAGCTGGTTTTAAATCAGCACTGATTTCAACTCTCAACACGCGCCCTGGCCAGCGGCGCTTTTTTGCCTGGTGTTCGCGTTGCGGCCGCACTGTTAGCGGTTGCCTGCTTCGGGCTGCGTTGGCTGCTCGCTGTTGTGGGAGCTTTAGCCTTAGTCTTCATTTTGGCTTTAGCTTTCGTTTTGGCTTTAGCTTTCGTTTTGGCTTTCGTTGTCACACTGGCTTTGGTGCTCGTAGACGCTTTGGCTTTGGGTTTCGCTTTCTCTCGCGGCTTCGTTTCCGCTTCCCTCGCTTTCGTTACTTCCTTCGCTTTTGTTACTTCTTTCGCTTTTGTTACTTCCTTCGCTTTCGTTTCTTCCTGTGTGTTCGTTACTGCTTTTGCTTTCGTTTCTGTTTTTGCTTTCTTGTCTGTGCTTGCTTTGCTGCTGCTCTTCGCCATAGCCGCCTGCTGCAACTCTTCATACGACTCCTGCAGACATTTCGCGTAAAACTCAGGGTCGGGCAGCATATCGCGGCAGGCTTGAAAAGAAATGCTAATCATGCCGTTGTAGCTGGTAACCGGGTGAAACAGGCCCATACTATCAACACACGGCCCGGCACCGAGGCTGCGCACCATTTTTGCGCCGCCCATATACATGGGCACCTGGGGACCTGGAACATTGGTAACGATTGTATTGAAAATCGGCTTCATATTGGCTAACAGGCCGGCGGCCGATGCGGCTCTACCTGCCAACGCCACCAGGCTCGCCGGCAGGCTTTGGGTTACGTCGGCCATTAGAGTTGCGCCAATTGCATTCTGGTAAGCCTTCGACTGCATTGCGCCGGCATGCACATCGTGCAGGCGTTGCAGCGGGTCTTCGACGTCGGTGCGCAGTAACACCGCCATCATCGACACCATATTACCGCCGCTATGCTTTTGTGCTTTGCTGCGCACGTTGACCGGCGCGCCCGCTACCAGCGACTTTTCGGGTAACTCATCCTTGGCCTGCAGATAGCGACGTAAGCCACCGCCTACCACGCTGAGAATTACATCGTTGACCGTCGCCTCTTTGGAGGCCCGCTTTATTTGCCGCACTTCCGCCAGGTCAAAAGTCACTGCGCCAAACACACGGTGCGGTGACACCGCGCCGTTGAAACGGGTACGCTCCTTGTCGCCAAGGCTTTGGAAGCGATTCTCCTTTTTGCCTTTGCGTATGCGGCGTAATGCGGGCACGGCCTGGCTTATCAGGCCTGCCAGTTTGGCTGGCTGGCGCAGGTTGTTAATGTATGCTCGAGTTAATAACTCCAGCGCGGAAGGATCGCGCTCAGCCTCCCAGTTGTCTTCGAACGGCCCAGCGTCAGGATTAGGCGAAAGATCGTGAATGGCACCCATCACTTCGGTGCCACTGGCGCCGTCCATGGCTGCATGATGAACTTTCATAAAAAGCGCAAAGCTGCCGGGCGGCACACCGCCTATGCCGTCCAGCCCCTCGATCACATAGGCTTCCCACAGCGGACGCGAACGGTCCAGCGGGCGGGAATGCAGACGCGCAACCAGAATACACAGTTGGCGCCAGTCGCCGGGTTTGGGTAAGGCGATATGACGCACATGAAATTCCAGATCGAAGTTGGCGTCTTCAATCCAGAAGGGCTGGTCCAATTGCATCGGTACTGCGGCAATTTTACGGCGAAACACAGTAGAACGCCCAAGCCGATTGCGAAAAGTTTCGAGAATATCTTTATAACGGACAAAGCCATTCGGCGCGGTCGAGGGATCATAGATAAACAGCGGCCCGATATGCATCGGCGAGTTGTCCATTTCCTGATGCAGGAACATCGCATCCAAACCGGAGAGTTGTTGCATGAATTTTCCTCTGACGAATTAATATGATTGTTGAAAAATGTCGCTACGGCGAAACGCTGTTGCTGTGAGAATAGTCCAACAGGAAGTGCAGGCAAATACAAGGGGTATACTGCCTATTCGCGGCTGAAGTCGCTCTCACAAATCGTGCGCAATATCGTCGGAGCAACTTCGGTCGCGAATTGTAGAGAAGCGCTTAAAACGATGTTTCGGGCAACGCCATGATCGACTCGCTGCCGGCTATTGCCGCTTCGTAATAACCAGCCGAGCGCGGCATAATATGCTGCGCGTAAAAACGTGCTGTAATTAATTTGGCCCGGTAAAACTCCCTGTCCGAGTCGCCGGCCTGCAATTTCTGATCGGCAACCAGGGCGGCGCGCGCCATCTGCCAGCCACCGCTTACTGTACCGGTTAACATCAGCATATTAAAGGCAGCCGCACCGTCGACGTTAGTGTCGTCGGGCGCGCTTTCCAGCAACCAATGAGTCGCCTGCTCGAGGTGCTGCACGCCGGTAGCGAGTGCCGCGCGCACCGCGTCAAGCTCACTGCTGCCCGCTGCAAGTTCGGCGTCCAGCGCCCGCATCTCACTCACCAGTTCAGTCATCGCCGCGCCGCCGTCGAGCAGTATTTTGCGCCGCACCAAATCGTTCGCCTGAATGCCGGTGGTGCCTTCATAAATAGTGAGAATGCGTGCATCACGCATATGCTGGGCAGCGCCGGTTTCTTCAACAAAACCCATGCCGCCGTGAACTTGTACGCCCAGCGATGTTATTTCCTGCGCCACCTCGGTCATCCATGCTTTAACCACGGGGGTTAGCAGAGCGGCGCGAGCATGCGCATGCTGGCGTTGCTGCGCATCCTCGCAGTGATGAGCAAGGTCGGTGGAGGTGGCAGTAACATACGCCAACGCGCGCATCGCTTCGGTGTATGCTTTCATCAGCATTAACATGCGGCGCACGTCGGGGTGATGAATAATGGTAACTTTATCGTCGGCACCCGGTACTGTGCCCTGCACTCTGTCCAGCGCGTAGGATCTAGCCAGCTGGTAGGCGCGCTCGCTGATAGCCAGGCCCTGTATTCCTACCCCCAGCCGGGCATGGTTCATCATGGTAAACATGCACGCCAGGCCGTTGTTTTCTTCACCAACCAGGTAACCAATCGCGCCGTCATTCTCGCCAAAACTCATTACACAGGTTGGACTGGCGTGTATACCCAGCTTGTGCTCCACCGATACCGGGAATACGTCGTTATGCTCGCCAATACTGCCGTCGGCATTGAGCAGGTACTTGGGCACGATGAATAGCGAAATGCCCTTTACGCCAGGCGGTGCATCCGGCAGCCGGGCCAGCACTAAATGCACGATATTATCGGTAAACGGCTGGTCGCCCCAGGTGATATAAATTTTCGTACCACTAATTTTATAGTGGTCACCCGCCGGCTCAGCCTTGGTCCTGACCGCCGCCAGATCGGAGCCCGCCTGCGGCTCGGTGAGGTTCATGGTGCCAGTCCATTCGCCGCTAATTATTTTGGGCAGCCAGGTTTGCTTCAGTTCTTCGCTGGCGTGCGCCTCAATTGCAGTGGCCGCACCGATATTCAGCAATGGACATAACGCGAACGCGATATTGGCCGCCTGCCACATCTCTGCCGTCGTCTGTGCAATCAGTTCGGGCAGGCCCATACCGCCATAGTCAGGCCCGAAGCCAAGCGTTGGCCAGCCCCCTTCGACGTATTGTGCATAGGCTGCAGCAAAACCCTCTGGCACGACCACGGCCTGATTCTCCACCCGGCAACCCGTTTGGTCGCCAATGCTGTTTAACTCGCCCCAGACTTCGCGCGCGAATTTGGCCGCCTCGTCGAGAATTGGCGCTATTAGATCTTCACTCACATCGGCAAAAGCCGGCAGTTTTATGACGTTGTCGAAATCCGCCAGCTCATGAATGACGAATTTCATATCTTTTAATGGTGCATTGTATTCGCTCATATTTAACTTTCCTTCGCTTGGTAGCGTGCGCAGCGCGCACCAATCATTGCCTTTGGCCCGATCATGGGAGCGGCGTGCGCACGGCGCACCCTACGGGTCATTTTGGGTGTACATAATCCTTAAACTGTTCGCGCAAATCCTTCTTGCTGAGTTTACCGGTGGCGGTATGCGGCAACTCGTCGACAAACACTGCATCTTCGGGTATCCACCACGTAGCGACCTTGCCCTGTAGAAATTTCAGTACATCTTCCTTGCTCACTTCAGCACCAGGTTTTTTGACAATGAGTAGCAGTGGCCGTTCGCTCCATTTGGGATGCGGTACGCCGATCACCGCCGCTTCCGCCACTTGCGGGTGGCCGACGGCGGCGTTCTCAAGATCGATGGAACTGATCCATTCGCCGCCCGATTTAATCACATCTTTGGTGCGGTCGGTGATTCGCATATAACCTTCGGCGTCCATGGTCGCAACATCACCGGTGGCGAACCAGCCTTGCTCGTCGTGGGCATCGCTGTCGTCCATTTTAAAATAGCCGCTACATACCCACGGGCCGCGAATTTTTACCTCGCCAAACGCCTTGCCGTCCCATGGCAGCGTGTCGCCTGCGTCGTCAACAATCTTAATTTCGACACCATAAATGGGCCGGCCTTGCTTGACGCGAATTTTATCCAGCTGATCTTTGGGCAAATTCTCCATTCCCGGCTTCAGGGTGTTAAACGTACCCAGTGGCCCCGTTTCGGTCATGCCCCAGGCGTGGTGGACAGTAACGTTATGTTGATCGGCAAACTCATCCATAATTGACAGCGGGCAGGCCGCGCCACCCACCACTACGCGCTCAAGTGAGGCTACGGTTTTACCAGCGTCGGCCAGATAGCCCAACAGCGCCAGCCAGACGGTAGGAACACCGGCTGACATAGTCACTTTTTCGCTTTCGATCAGCTCGTGCAGGATTTCGCCATCGGCCATTTTCGGGCCGGGAAATACCAGTTTTGCGCCAGCCAGCGGCACGGCGTACGGTATGTTCCAGGCATTCACATGAAACATTGGCACGATGGGCAGCACCACGTCGCGGCTCGACAGGTTCATGGTATCGGGCAACGCCGCAGCGTAAGAGTGCAACACGGTTGAACGATGCGTGTACAACACGCCTTTGGGGTTGCCGGTGGTGCCCGAGGTGTAGCACAACGCACTATTGGCCTGCTCGTCTAACTCAGGCCAGTCGAATTCGCTGCTATGTTTGCCCATAAACGCTTCGTAACTCTGCGCGCCCTTTAAAGCGCAGTCAGGCAGGTGCGCGTCGTCGCATAGTACGACGAATTTTTCCACCAGCGACAGTTTTGCACTGAGCTTTTCCAGCAACGGTACGAACATAGGATCGACGAATATCAGTCGGTCGTCTGCGTGATTAATAATGTACTCAAGCTGCTCGGGAAACAGCCTCGGATTAACCGTATGACAGATACCGCCGCTGCCGGAAACGGCAAAGTAGATTTCGAAATGACGATAGTCATTCCAGGCCAGTGTGGCGATTCTGTCTTCGGCTTGCATACCGAAATCAGCGAGCGCGTTGGCCAACTGGCGCGAGCGCTTGAAGGCATCGGCATAGGTGTAACGATGGCGCGGATTGTCTGCCGTGACCGACACAATCTCGCTGGCAGGGTACACGCGCTCAGCGAAGCGCATGACGCTGCTAATCGTTAGCTGGCTGTTCATCATACCTGGCAACATGGCGAGCACTCCGGAAATTATATGCAGCATTTAAGCGAACAGTCGCATACAGCCGTAGCTACGTCAATCTGCAGAATGCGTGTTGTTGTTGCGTTACAATTCACAGCCTCCAATATGAGATTCTATGGCCCAGTATGACAGTCGATGCAATCACGCAAATCAAGGCAAAACTTGGCGTTAAAGGCTATCGTGAGCAAACCGCTGACATGGCAGCCTATTGTCACGATTGGCGCGGCCTGCGTAAAGGCAAACCGCGATTGGTAGTACTGCCGCAAACTACCGATGAAGTATCGTTTGTGCTGCAAATATGCAGTGAGTCCGGCATCTGTGTCGTGCCACAAGGCGGCAATACCGGCTTATGCGGAGCGTCGGTTACTGACCGGTCGGGATCGCAAATTTTGCTGAATCTGCAGCGCATGAACAGGTTTCGCGAGCTGGATGTTGACGGCAACACGGTCTGCGTTGAAGCCGGTGTTATTCTGCAAAATCTCCGCACGCTGGCGGAGGAAAACAATCGCTATTTTCCTCTGTCGCTGGGTTCCAGGGGCAGCTGTCAGCTTGGCGGCAACATCGCCACCAACGCCGGCGGCATTAACGTGCTGCGCTACGGCAATACGCGCAACCTGGTGCTGGGGCTGGAGGTTGTGCTGCCCGATAGCCGTATTTTGAATAATCTAACCGCGCTTCGCAAAGACAATACCGGCTACGACCTGAAGCAGCTGTTTATCGGCTCAGAAGGCACGCTGGGGGTGATTACCGCCGCCAGTTTGAAACTGTTTCCGCTGCCGAAGGAGTTTGGTACGGTATTCGTTGGCGTTAGGCGACTGGAGGATGTGATCGCCCTATTTTCAATGTGCGGTGAGTACGCCGGCGACGCGCTGTGCGCATTTGAGCTGATTTCGCAACGGGCGCTGCAGGCGTCCGGCAACGTGTTAGCCGAAAAAACTGTGCGCCTTGCTGACGCTTATCCCTGGTATGTAATCGCCGAGCTGTCGTCACCGCAGGCCAATGCCGGTCTGGGCGGGCAACTCGAAAGCTTAATGGCAAGCGCGCTGGAAAAGAACGTCATAGACGACGGCATTATTGCGCATAGCGAGGCGCAGCGAGCCGCCATCTGGCTTACCCGGGAAACTATTACCGAGGGTCAGGGTCGCTCGGTTCGACACGATATTTCGGTGCCGATAGCGTCTATTCCAGCCACTGCCGCCGCCCTGGATAAAGCAGTTACGCAGGTGTGTATACAGGCGGATGCCATCGTTTACGGCCATGTCGGCGACGGCAATTTACACTATAATGTCGCTCTGCCGACAGCTTGGAATGAGCATGAATTTCGACAGCAGTCGGCAGCTGTGAGTGAGGCAGTATACGCAGTCACGGCTGAATTTAATGGCAGTTTTTCGGCCGAACACGGTGTTGGTGTTACCAAAACCGGCGCATTTAGCAACTATAAGGATGCTCTCTCACAGGTTTTAATGCGCGACATTAAAAGAATGATTGATCCTGCTAACATAATGAATCCCGGTGTTATTTTTGCGACGCCTGATTAAGACTTTGCTACGCCATCAAGGCAAGATAACAATCCAGTTGGTCAGGAACATTGCCCGATAATGAAAAAAATTCCCAAGCGCACGTTATTTTTACTTATTCTCACCAGCATCGCCTTCGTTTATGGGCTGGTAGTCGGCACCTATAAGGTATTTCCTTTCAAGCAAATTCTCTATGTTAAGCAACTGGTCACTGGCAAGGCCACTGCTGCCGAGCTTGCACTGGAAGCTCACGAACGGAAACGCTTTGAAGTTTACTATCTCGACAAAAAATCTTTTTTTGATAAGCAGAACACACGGGCCGATATTGTAATGATCGGCGACTCGCTGGTTGATGGCGCGGAGTGGAACGAATTGCTGCCCGGTCATGATATCGCCAATCGGGGCGTTGCCGGCGACCACGTTGGCGGCATACGTTACCGCATGAATTCTATTTATTCGCTAGGCGCCAGCAAGGCCTTCATCCTCGCTGGCTATAACGACATGCGCATGGGACGCCCGGTTAGCGACGTGTTTGAGGATTACAAGGCAATCGTGGAGGGACTGTTAGCACACGGCACCACACCGTATATTGCGTCAACAATTTTGGTTGGTAATAGCTTAACGCAGTGGAATGACGAAATACTCGAACT
>JBBKXJ010000024.1:0-8425 GCA_037969395.1 Pseudomonadales bacterium | reverse complement strand
CATCAAGCCACCATAGTGACCCCAGTCAGCAGGCCACCAATCCTGACTCTCGGTCAACAACGCCTTGACATCTGCCTTGACTGCTTCGTGATCCAGCGCTTTAACCGCTTCGCGATGGTTGTAGTCCAGATCCATCGGGTTGGTGCGCGCACCGCGCTGATGCAGAATATCCAGATTCAGCGCATTCGGCCACCATTTGGTAACCGGATGTTCTGATGAGGTGTTTCCACCGTGAGCAAAGGGACAACCCCCTTTGATTTCAACATTCATAAGAATCTCCTGGACTTGGTTGTTTGTTGACGTTGATGATGTGTTTTGCAGCTGTAATTCATGTATCGCTATCTTGCGTACCCTGGCAGCCTGGACAGACTCCCCAGTACGTGACTTCTGCCTCGTCGATGATGTATCCGTGGTCATGTGAAGCTGTCAGACAAGGTGCCTCTCCCACTACGCAGTCAATATCAATCAGATTTCCGCACAGGCGGCAGGCCAGATGATGATGATTATCGACACGATTTTCGTAGCGAGCGGCAGATCCTGCGGGCTGAATTCGTCGAATGATTCCGTGCTCTGACATTGCATTCAGAGCATCGTAAACTGCCTGACGTGAAATGACACCTAATTCCAATCTGACTGTCTTGCAGATATCATCAGCAAACGCATGAGGCGTTGAACGCACTGCCCGATAGACAGCCAGACGCTGAGCAGTAACCTGCAGACCTGCTGCTTTAAGCGCTTTGGATACGTCGACTGAATTTTGACGTTGGCTGATATCAGATTCACTCATGATTTCATCATAACGCCAATTCTATACTCTGTCAAGAATTTGAAGTGGCTACCTGGCAGGAAATTCAGCTGCGCCGCCCCGGTTCATCATGTTCAGACGCCAGACACTATCATGCGCGAATGAAGGAGCTTTTGCTTCTCTTCACAGGTGGTAATCAGAAAGTGAGGTTTTAGTGTCGACTAATTGCTCTGGTCAATTGCCTAACGGCAAACAAGAGTATATTCTATGCACTCAAACTACCATACTAGATTACGCAACTTAAATTAGGAGTCAGAAATGACAAAACCTGTCATTGGTTTCATCGGTCTTGGCCTGATGGGCAGCAACATGGTTGAATGTCTGCAGAAGAACGGCTTTGAGCTGAATGTGATGGACCTTAACAAGGAGGCCGTTGCAGCGGTTGTTGCCCGGGGTAATACCACTGAGGCGACGTCGGCCGCCGAACTGGCCGCAGCCAGTGACATCGTCATGCTCTGCCTCACCACGTCTGCCGTGGTTGAGAAGCTGGTCTACGGCGATGATGGCATCCTCGCTGGCATCAAGGAAGGCAGTGTGTTGATCGATTTCGGAACCTCTATCCCTGCCTCCACTCGCAAGATCGGTGCAGACCTGGCCAAGAAGGGTGCCGGCATGATTGATGCTCCGCTCGGCCGCACACCGGCTCATGCCAAAGACGGACTGCTCAATATCATGGCTGCGGGTGATAAGGAGACTTTTGACAAAGTAAAGCCGGTGCTTGACGTTCAAGGCGAGAATATATTCTATCTGGGTGCACTCGGCGCTGGCCACACAACCAAGCTGATCAATAATTTCATGGGCATGACTACCGTCTGCACCATGTCACAGGCTTTTGCCGTGGCTGATCGTGCGGGCGTTGATCGCCAGCAGCTTTTCGAAATCATGTCTACGGGCCCGTCAAATTCACCCTTCATGCAATTCTGCAAAAACTACGCCGTCGACGGCGTGAGCGATCTGGGATTCTCTATCGGCAATGCCAATAAGGATCTGGGCTATTTCCTCGAGATGGTTAAGGATCTGGGTACGCGAGCGCAGATTGCCGAGGGCACCTCGTCCAACCTCCAGGCCGCCGTAGATGCCGGCATGAGCAACGGTAACGTTCCTGAAATCTTCGACTACTTCCTCAAACTCGAGAAGTAACTCGAATGCAACCTTACTACAGTGTTGAGGCCGGTAAGCCAGCCACGCTGTAGTAAGGTTCAGTTCGGTAATGTGAATCCGTTGGCATGTATTGAGACTCTACCTGGTAGAGATTCACTTATTTGCGGGCTCTGTTGCCGAACTGTTTATTCAATAACAAGCCCGATGGTCAGGATGGCTCAAGTCACCGACGGATAAGGCCCTATCGTATCGAGCCAATTTAAACAGGTGGCCAGCGGTCGGTATTACTGGAATAGACTATCAGTGTTAAGGCAGCACCGTGATTCGGTCCTGCGGTCCAGGAGCCACTGGCGAGTTAGCGCCGAAGTACGTCACGAACGCATCGAGGTCTATTTCTCCGGTCAGTAAGTCTACGCCCTCGGTGAGTACCGAGAAATCGTCTCCGCCACCGGCCAGAAAATTGTTGACGGTCACTCTATAAGTGGACAGGGGGAATACCGGCGCACCGTTGATCATTATCGAATCCGGATCGACCCTGTTGCCCGCAGGCGCCGATGCGGTCCATGTATAACTAAAGCCTTCCGACACCTGCAGGATATTAACCGCAGCCAATGGGTCGAGTGGCCACTGTTGCTCCAGCAACGTGTAGATCTGCTCGCCCGTGAGGGTCATGGTCACCAGATTGTTGGTGAAGGGTTGCACTGCAAATGCTTCGCCAAAGGTAACGTTGCCGTCACCCTCCATGGCCGGACCGGCCGAAAACAGGAGGTCGTCGCGGATGCCGCCTGGATTCATGAAGGCCACGACTGCGCTGCCAAGGCCATCCGCGGCAGTAGCGTCCAACTGGGAATCGGCGATGACATCGCCAAGCGCAGACTCGCCGGCTGCGTTGGCAGGCGATCGCACTATGTCTGCCGTGATCGATCCAATCACGGTATTGGCGAGTGGCGCCGAGAGAACGTCATATTTGTCAATAAGCGCTTTCACGGCGGGATCAGGGACAATATCTATACCATCTTCATCGACCTGCAAGTTCGGCACATTGTTAATTGAGACGACTGTCATGTCCCTGGTCCGCCGATTCAGAGTTACGTCGATATCGGTGAACAGGCGACCCCGATTGTCGGCCATCGTCACCCACTTGCCGTCAATCTCACAAACGAACTCGTCGTTGGTGTGTCCGGCAATGACCAGGTCAACGGCATCGTCCAGCGCCGCCGTGATATCGGCGATGGGGCCTTCCAGTCCCGAACCACAATCGTTCTGTCCGCCATCGGAGAAGCCACCCTCGTGCAGCAGAACCACGATCGCCTCGATGTGCTTGCGGCGTTGCAACCTGCGAACGAGCGCGTTCACGGTCTCGACCTCGTCCTTGAATGTGAGGCCCTCGGTACCAGCGGGGGTGACAATGTTCGGCGTTCCTTTGAGAGTCATCCCGATGAACGCCACCCTCACGCCCTGGTAGTTGCGGATGGTGAAGGGTCGGAACAGCGTCCTGCCCGTTTCGTCGTCGACGACATTGGCCGCCAGAAACTTGAATTTTGCCCCTCGGAATGGGCTACCGTCGAGATCGCCGTCCACGGGATGGCTGCCGCCAAACTGCATGCGGCGCAGCTCATCCGGTCCTTCGTCGAACTCGTGATTGCCTACAGCGTTAATACTAAGCCCCATCAAGTTCATCGCCTCGATCGTCGGCTCGTCGTGAAAGAGGGCTGAGATCAGCGGCGACGCACCAATGAGGTCGCCGGCGGACACAAAGATGGAGTGGTCGGCTTCCGCTTCTGCGGCCCGAATGTTGGCTGCGAGAAAGTCGGCGCGACCGGTTCCGCCAAAGCTGCTGGAGCTGGTGGCGATGTTGCCATGAAAATCGTTGATCGCCAGAATTTGCAGATTAACTTCGCGAGAATGATGACCGCCTCGGTCATGGATGGATCCCGCTAGCGCGGCAGATGTCTCGAACGTTGTCGCCATTAATAGTGAGGTGATGTAAAGCCATTTAGTTTTCATGTGCTTATCTCTCCTATTCAAAATCATTGAGCTTATTTTCTGCGCATAAAACGACCGAGTAGTGAAGGTACAAACGCTATATTCTCTGCAAGTCTACTGTTACCGCTGGGCGGCTGGCAATCGATTTGTCACGATTAATATATGTTCACAGCGGCTTTCACGTGAAGCTGGTTTAAGGCATCGCCTGGCGAGAGTGATGAACGAGAATCGGCGGTCTTGCTCCAGCAAGGGCTAGCCACCCAGTCGCTCCTTAAGCTCTCGCTCGCAACCTATAATTCTTTCGTCATAAAAACACTATTCGGGTCTTCTCTATAGCTGGAAAATGGTGCGCAGTATTGAAATCCGAATTTAGCATACAGCTTCCGAGCCGGCTCGAAAAATGGCATTGAGCCTGTTTCCAGGCTCAAGCGATTGTAAGTTCGATTTGCGGCTTCGTCTAGAATGTGTTGCAGCAGCCTGGAGGCGTTACCTTGTCGTTTCGATGACGAGGAGGTGCGCATAGATTTGACTTCAGCATGCCGAGCCTCCAGCTCTTTGATTGCGCCGCAACCCACGAGGATTTGCTTATCCCAGATGGTCCAGAACGTAATCTCGGGTTTACGTAGGCCTTCTATATCAAGCGCATGCTTACTTTCCGGAGCGGAGATGGCCCTCAATTCAGCGATGTGTTCTGCAAGAAACTCGGCAATCTCTTGCCCCGATAGATCATCAATTATGATTCTCATTTGGACTCCCGTGTATTACTTGCTATTGACGCCTGTAAATCTGCATTACAATTTACCCTCGTACAAGATAACCTGAATACCTGATGGATCCTCCAAATACAAATACCTGCTGCCCCAGGGGCGTTCCTCGGGTCCACGGAATTGCAATTTGCCGCGTAGCTTTTTCGCGACCGCATCAAGGTCCCGAACGCGAAACTGGAGGCTGATCCCCTCGTGGGGCTTTGGCGTTTCGGCGTAAGCGATTTCCAGGTACGCCTCGCCTTGAGCAGAAGAACCGAGCCCAAGTATTACCCCTTTGTCACCACTCTCGTCCCATGAATCCAGCACTTTCATCCCAAGGTACTTGGTATAAAAGACTCTGCACTCTTCAGACAAAGGCGTTTCGATGCGCGTTTTTAGTCCTGTCAAAGGAATGTCATCTGCGTTGGCTGTCTGTAAACCAAACGAGGCCTGCATCACCATTAATCCCAAAAGAACCGCTGCACCCGCCGCCAGTTTGCACAATTCATTCCGCATACGGTTAAATTCCCAAGAAATATCAGGTCCATTACCTTGCGGCAAAGCTTCGTTCTAACAGCCCACGATTTGATTTCGCTTTCGGCCAAACAGAGTCAACCACAGTCGTTCGTTTTCCACAGTTTTCTGTTGTGCTTTATATTACGCCGATCTGATTGGTTACAGGAATACTACGGGCTGACTAGTACGAAATGATTATTGACGACGCCAGTGCGCGGCGTATGATTTTAAGTGCCATTGGCAATATCCATAACTTGGTAAAACTATTGGAGATACACGCGTCGTGATCGATATCCTGCCACCGTGGCCGCTGTTTTTCACATTCCTTCTGGCCAGCTTCGTGCTTGCAGTTACGCCTGGGCCCGGCGTGCTCTACATTGTTACGCGCAGTTTCATTCAAGGACGACGCGCCGGCCTGATTTCCGTACCAGCGGTTGCACTCGGGAATCTTGGCAACGCGCTAGCTGCATCGCTGGGCCTGGCCGCGCTATTTTCGTTCTCATCACTGGCATTTCAAGTCGTCAAGTACGCAGGCGCACTCTACCTCGCATACCTTGGCATGCAGATGCTACGATCAGCAGCTGAAGATCACGCGACTGCATCGCTCCCGGTTGCTTCATTGCATAGTATCTTTCGTGATGGCTTCGTCGTCGCCCTGCTTAATCCGAAAACTGCTATCTTCTTCGCGGCCTTCCTGCCACAGTTCGTCGACCCTACGAAGCTACCTGTGGCTCAGAGCATATTGCTGGGTTCAATATTTGTAGCCATCGCCGCAGTAACAGATTGCTGCTACGCGGTCGCAGCTGGCAGAGTTTCAGCCAACACCGCTTACGCCAGCAAAAGTCGCCGCACTGGCAATTACTTAGGTGCTTTTATTTTCGTCGGTCTCGGCATTTTCACGGCACTTTGCGGAAATCGCGGTGCGAAGTAGCTGTAACCTCTTTATGCCAACTGATGCTTGCCAATGGTTTTACGAATGTGAAGCCTGCCACGAGATACTGAAGCCGAAGCCGGGGGACTGCTGAGTTTACTGTTCTTACGGCAGCGTGAAGTGCCCCCCTATCCAGACTGGCACCTCTTGTTGCGGTTTCACATCCTTCAGACACACGAACTCTGTCGCTTGCACATGAGAACCCAGCAACATCGAGCCAATCATGCAGACAGCGAAATAGCTTCTCATTGTGTTGTCTCCTCACCCCGAAAAAGGTAGCCGGAACCCGCGCGGGCGCAGGTCACCTCATTAACACTCAGGCATTCACATCGACCACTACCCGACCCCGCACATGCCCGTCGAGCAGCTGCGCGGCCATCGGAATCGCCTCAGCGAGGCCGATTTCTTTGGTGATAAGGCCAAGTTTGTCAAGATCGAGATCCGTTCCCAGCCGTTGCCATGCGACCAGACGATCGGCACGCGGGCACATCACGCTGTCAACACCAGCCAGCGTCACGCCGCGCAGAATGAAGGGCGCAACGGTGGCCGGAAAATCCATACCGCCGGCCAGGCCGCAGGCCGTGACCACGCCGCGATATTTTGTGCTGGCGCACACATTGGCCAGGGTATGGCTGCCGACAACATCGACCGCCCCGGCCCAGCGCTCGCGGGCCAGCGGCTTGCCCTGCGAGGAGAAGGCCGCGCGCTCGAGCACCTCGGTGGCCCCAAGACGCTTGACGTAATCAAATTCCTCTGGGCGTCCAGAGACGCCAACGACGGTGTAGCCGAGCTTCGACAGCACCGCCACCGCCACGCTGCCGACGCCACCGGCGGCACCTGTGACTAGTATCTCACCTTGCTCCGGGGTCACGCCATGACGCTCGAGCGCAAGCACACACAGCATCGCGGTATAGCCGGCAGTACCGACCGCCATCGCCTGCTGCGGGGTGAATTGCGCGGGCAGTGGCACCAGCCATTCGCCTTTAAGACGTGCCTTCTGTGCCAGTCCGCCCCAATGCCCCTCGCCGACACCCCAGCCGTTTAACACCACGCCATCGCCCGACTTGTAGTCGGGGTTGTCGCTCTGCTCGACGGTGCCGACCAGGTCGATGCCTGGCACCAACGGAAACTTGCGAACCACCGGACCGCGCCCGGTGATAGCGAGCCCGTCCTTGTAATTCAGTGTCGAATGACTGACACGCACCGTTACGTCGCCCTCGGGCAACTGAGCCTCGTCTATCTCCTTGATGCCTGCCCTATAGCCCGCATCGTCCTTTTCGATAAGAATACCCTTAAACATATTATCTCCCATGATTACAATTAGACCAATCGTCTATCAATTGGCAAAAAATTACCCGGTAGTGAGCCCGGCGAAAAACCCGTCTGCAAAAATCTCAAGCGCCGCGGGACTGCGCTCAAGCTTGGCGCGTAATACTGCACCCTCCCAACCGATCCAGAAAAAAGCAGCAAGCTGGGCGCAATCCGCCTGCGCGGAGAGTTCACCCTCGGTCTGCGCTGCCGCAAGACACGCCGCCATTCGTGCCTGCCAATCTTCGAACACCTCCCTCAATTGGCCGCGAAAGGCTTCCGGCAGCGCGCCCATTTCCTGACCGAGATTACCAATCAGGCAACCCCGCTGATACGCGTGGCGAGCCATGCCCGCCTGCGCGTCGGCGATAAAGGCGTGCAGCCTCGCCAGTGGCGAGCGCGACGTGTCATCGAAATGGCGTTGCAGTTTGCACGCAAAGTAATCGCCATAGCGGGTGATCAATTCGGCACCGAACGCCTCCTTACTGTCGAAGTAGTGATAGAAGGAACCCTTTGGCACCGCCACACGACGCAGGATTTCGTCGATGCCGGTAGCCGAGAAACCTTTCTCGGTGAGCGCCTCGACGCCGGCACGCAACAACAGTTCGCGCGTCTCCGGGCGGCCCTCGGGATGCTTTGGCGGTCGACCACGGCGGCGCTTGGTGGCAGTTTCAGATTTCATAAAGCGGATATTAGACCGAACGTCTATTAAATGCAAGCCCTGGATGCTTTTGCCGGAAAAGAAAGGCAGGCCGCGCAGTTTTGGATACCTTACGGAGTCGTCGATCAGCACCCGCTTGGCGAACAAGTCGATCGGGAAGGGGGGAGGGAATGGTGGCCTTTGTTGGTGTGCAGAAGTCAGACCAAGCCATGATAGGCGTGATGATATCGAGCTACCCTCAAAGTAAGGCCAATAGAGGCCGCTATCCGTTGATAGCAATTCAGACAGCGCTTGCTAGTGAGTGGTTACAATCAACCGTTAACTTTACTAGGGCGTTTGGACTGGATAAACTGCGGCGAAGGTACTGTGCT
>JBBKXJ010000023.1:0-8955 GCA_037969395.1 Pseudomonadales bacterium | reverse complement strand
ACCGTATTTATCAACGAACTGCATTATGAAAATAATGGCATTGATAGCGGCGAAGCCATCGAACTGATGGGGCCAGCGGGTACCGATCTAACGGGTTGGAGCCTGGTGTTATACAGTAGTGGCAACGGTAATATCGTCTATCGCACTGAAGTCTTGAGTGGGACCATTGCTGATCAGTCGAATGGCTTTGGTACGCTGGAATTTAATTTTCCTGTAGACGGAATTCAAAATGGTGGTAGTGACGGTATTGCACTTGTTAATTCAGGTTCACAGGTGGTTCAGTTTATTAGTTACGAAGGCGTACTGACAGCAGTTGATGGTCCCGCTGTAGGCTTGACTAGTACTGACATTGGGGTGGCAGAAGATGGAACGACATTGGTTGGAGATTCGCTGCAACTGACGGGCACCGGTTCCGAATTTACCTGGATGGCAGCCGCTGCCAACACCTTCGGTATGCTCAACACCGGGCAAAGTGTTTTCGCGGTCGATAACGGTATTGAAGATACCGACAATGTCTACACTCACGCACAAATACTTAACCTGCTGGGCGCCAGCGACGTTGATGATGACGATGCGGATTTAACCGTCATTATCACCAACGTGGTTAATGGCAGTTTAGCTATGAGCGGTGGCACGGGAGAGCTGGGTACCACTTTTACATTTACGCCAAGCGCGGGGTTCAACGGTCCGCTCAGTTTCGATTACCAGATACGTGATGATGAATCAGCGGTTTCCGCGGTCGGCAACGGCATCATTAATATTGCTGCGCCTAACAATGCCCCGACTGCGACCAATTTAAACACAACGTCAACTTATAACGAAGACGATGCCAGCGTTGCGATCACCAATATCGTGGTGAGCGATATGGATGCGGGAGACACCATCACCGCGACCTTAACCCTGGCGAATACCGCCACCGGCAGTTTGAGTGCCAATAACGGGGCGACTTATATCGCCGGCACCGGCGTGTGGACGATCACCAACACGATTGTCAACGTCAACGCCGCGTTGGCCAATCTGGTGTTCATCCCATTGGCAAACAACGACCAGGATACGACGATTGCAGTGGTGATCGACGACGGCGATGAAGATGCCAGTGGCCCGCTGGGTGGCACTATCTCGCTGGATGTAACACCGGCCAATGATCCCCCCACCCTGGCGCTGAACAATACGGTCGTCTTGCTTGCCGAGAATACCGACACCACGACCCGAATCCGCGTAGCCAATATCGACATCGCTGACGATGCAATGGGCAGCAATGTCCTGTCGCTGGCGGGTAATGACGCAACACTGTTTGAAATAGACAGCGGTGTGCTTTACGTGAAAGCCGGCACGCTGCTCAATTTTGAAGCACAGAACAGGCTTAACGTCACAGTTCTCGTCAATGATCCGTCTGTTGGCAGTAACCCGGATGACAGCGCAGCACACGCCATTTCCATTGACGATATCAACGAAGCCCCGGCCCTGTCGTTTGCAGGTAACGACGTCGATGAAAACACGGACACCACTGGCGGTTACGTTGTCGGCGTGCTGTCAGCCAGTGACCCGGATCTAGGCGACCTTGCCACGTTTACCGTAATCGGCGGTGCGGATCAGGACAAATTCAGCATCAACAATGGCAATGAGCTGCTCCTCAGTGATGGTCAACTGGACTTTGAAAACCAGGCGACTTACGAGGTGACTGTCCGTGTCACCGACGCTGGAAACCTGCAACAGTCGCAAACCGTCACCATTATCGTGAATGACGTGAACGAGCCGATTTTTTATTCCGAAGGCCCTGAGGCCATCACCCTACCAGCGTCGACAGAGAGCCGCTTCACGCCGATTGTTATTGAGGCGCATACCGTCACCACAGAAATATCGAACACTACGACTAATGCGTCGGAACCGTCTTCGTCGACGTCTGATGCATTGCCCGGCAGGTCGGTCGCTTCCGAAATATTAGCCGAGGAGGTGTTCGCCGATGAGTTCGCGACAGTCGAAGAAGGCTTGTTACACGATGGGCTGTCCGATTCGCTTTTTTTTGACATGGCGCTGATTCAGTCCAATAATAATTTTGATGCAGGCGTGGAACGGCCCGAAAAAAACGTTAATCTCAAGCAACTGGTCAAGGCAATCGCCAACCTGAACCCGGCGTCAAAACTGCTCGTAGAAACAGCTACCATGCTGGAGGATGCGTTCGACTTCACCGCGTTGGATAACTATTCCATTATCAATAGTGACCGCTTCCGCAATGATCTCGATGACTTCAGAAACGAGCTGCAGGCCGAGGCAAGCCGCGGCCAGACCGTTGTCGGGTCGGCGGTAGCAGCGTCTACCGGCGTTTCCATCGGCTATGTCGTGTGGCTGGTACGCGGTGGAGTCGTGCTTAGCAGCGTGCTTTCTTCATTGCCGGCATGGCGCTTAATCGATCCGTTGCCGGTACTGGCCACTGTGCTTGGCAGCGCGGAGGATGAAGATGATGACGAGTCGCTGGCGTCGATGCTGGAGCGCGAAGATCCTGAACATAAGGAAGACGAGGCTAGCAAGGATTAATCAGTGATCTACACTCAATTGAGGAGCGTCCGCATTTCAGTGCGCAATATAACCCAGGGAACTACCCGACATAATGGTCGGCGCAGGGGGATCAAATAGTGAATATACTAAAGCGGCTATCCGCAAAGTCCCAGATAGCATTGGGACAGTCCGGTATTATTGTGAGCCTGTTGCTTACCGCCGTTGTGATCGGACTGATACCGGATCGTGTCAGCGCAGTACGCGACGGCCGCGCTATGCTGGCCGAAGCGCTTGCGGCCAACAGCTCTACTTTTATAACCTACTCCGATTTACGACGCATCGAGTCGAACCTGCAATTGGTTGTGCAACGCAATGCTGATCTGCTTTCGGCAGGCCTGCGCAGCGAAGACGACTCGCTGGTCGTCTCGGTCGCCGAACACGAAAATGACTGGCAGGAGATGCCCGGCGAATATTCGACTGCTACACAACTGCGCGTTCCCATCCACACGGGTGAAGAGCGCTGGGGGCAATTGGAGCTTAGATTTAATTCGTTGCAGGCGCAGGGGTTGCTCGGTGTATTGAAAACGCCCTGGGTGCAATTGGCGCTGTTTCTTGGCCTGCTCAGCTTTATTTCTTTCTACCTGTACCTGGGACGAATGCTCACCCAACTGGACCCGTCCCAGGCGGTACCCGGCAGGGTGCGCTCGGCACTGGATACCATGGCGGAAGGGTTGCTGGTGCTGGATAGAAAGGAGCAGATTGTGCTCGCCAACCACGCCTTTGCGACGCTGCTGGGTAAAACCACCGAGCAAATGACCGGCGTGCGGGCCAGCCAACTGCCGTGGGTGACCAGTGATGGCGCAGCAACAGAGGATGCAGAGCGCCCCTGGATCAAGGCCATCAGGGAAGGGGTGGCGCAGACCAATCAAATAATACGGCTGCAGCTGGATGGCCAGCCGCAACGCACCTTCAAGCTCAACTGCTCACCCGTGCTCGGCAGCAAAGGTAACTATGCCGGCGTACTGGTCAGCTTCGACGATATCACCTTGCTTGAGGAGAAAGAGGTAGAGTTGCGCAAATCCAGGGAAGAAGCCGTGGCTGCCAACGAAGCTAAAAGCAGTTTCCTGGCCAATATGAGTCATGAGATTCGTACCCCAATGAACGCCGTGCTGGGCTTTACTGAAATTCTGCAACGTGGTTACAGCAAGAACCCGCAGGAAAGCCGTAAACACCTCGACACGATTCATTCCAGCGGCAAGCACTTGCTCGACTTAATCAATGACATCCTTGATCTGTCAAAGGTTGAATCGGGACAGATGGAAATCGAAAGAATGCAATGTGCGCCGCACAATGTCATCGCCGAAATTGTCAATGTGTTGAGGGTCAAAGCTAACGAGAAAGGGCTTTCCCTGGCGTTTTTAGCAGAAGGAGATTTGCCCGAAACGATACTGTCTGATCCATCGCGTCTGCGCCAAATCGTAACTAATTTGGTGGGGAATGCCATCAAATTTACGGAACAGGGCGGCGTGACGGTGATGCTGAAACTCGACCTGTACAATACCCAGCCGCAGCTTATTGTCGATATTACTGATACCGGCATCGGCATGCAGGAAGAGCGGTTGGAACACATATTTGACCCGTTCGTTCAGGCCGACACGTCAGTCACGCGTCGTTTCGGGGGCACAGGTCTGGGGCTGTCGATTAGCAAATGTTTTGCCGAGGCGTTGGGCGGTGGTATCACTGTGACCAGCCAGCCGGGCAGGGGCAGCACGTTCAGCGTGCGCATAGACACAGGCTCGCTAGCCGGCATAGCCTTACTGCCTGCGACAGAGCTGCTGCGCGTCGTCGACGATCAGCCGGACGAAGTCGCTGTACGCTGGGTGTTTCCTCCGTCACGCATTCTGGTCGTGGACGATGGCGAGGAGAACCGTGAATTAGTCAAGCTGGTGCTTGAAGAAAATAACATCAGCGTTGCGGAAGCCGAAAATGGCCAGATAGGAGTAGAGAAAGCATTGGCAGAGTCCTTTGACGTGATTCTTATGGACATCCAAATGCCGGTGATGGACGGTTTCATGGCGACCCAGGCAATGCGAGAGGCCGGCCTGCAAACCCCCATCATTGCACTGACGGCCAACGCCATGAAAGGCTTTGAACAAAAATGTTTGGATGCGGGCTATACCGGCTATATGACCAAACCCATCGATATAGATCAACTGGTTGCTAAGCTCGCTGAATTGCTGAATGCAACGGTTGCTGCGGCATCACCTGAGCCAGATGTGCCGATGCTGTCCCACGCGGCAAATGATGACGCGGGCAATAATGCAGTCACGGCACCAATATATTCGAGGCTATCGACCTCGGACCCACGCTTTCGTCGTCTTATCAGCCGCTTTACCGAACGCCTTGATGCACAGTTGCAGGCGATCGACAGTGCCTGGACGGAAAGAAACTATGCGGCAATCGCTGACCTCGCGCACTGGCTTAAGGGAGCCGGGGGCACCGTCGGTTTCGATGTTTTCACCAGTCCGGCGCACGAGCTGGAGCAATTCGCCAAATTTGAACAGGAAGAGAAAATCGAGGCGGCGCTGGCGATCATCCATGACTTGAGTCGCCGTCTCGCGGTCGATGAACCAATGCAGGGCAGCGCGACCACCCAGGATTCTTTTGCGGCCATCGCCGCTGACGCCGCGCCACACAATGCGAAACACGAAGCGGTGTCTGCGCACACGGCGAGCACGCTGGTGTCTCGTTACGCCGATGATCCGAGATTGCAGCCGATCATTGAAAAATTCCGCCTGAGGTTAATTAAACAATTGGCGCTAATGCAAGAACAGTTGGCCGAAGGCAATGCAGAGGAACTTGCCGACCTGGCGCATTGGCTTAAGGGCGCCGGCGGCACGATAGGCTTTGACGAATTCAATGAGCCGGCGGCACAGCTTGAAAAACTGGCGAAGGAAAACGATCTACAGGCAATGGCTCCAATAGTTGGCGAACTGGAACGGCTGGCGCAAAGGATGGTGCCAGCCGGACCGGCTTGCAACGACGATGGCGACGTGTCGACAGTGGAACACAACGGGTAACACGCTATGCAGCACGACAAAGCTCAGACATTGACCGACGCCATGATTATGATGGTAGACGACGAGCCCCTGGAAATGGAAGTTATACAGATCTTTCTGCAGCGGCTTGGCTACCATCGGTTCATCCTGGTTGAAGAATCGACGTTGGCTATTAGCACCATCATCAAGTATCGACCGGATATTGTGTTACTGGATCTGCTGATGCCGGGTGTTTGCGGCTTTGATATACTCGGGTCAATACGCTCAAACAACGAGTTGAAGGAACTGCCCGTTATCGTACTGACATCTTCATCTGAAGCCGATACTAAACAGAAAGTGCTGAAAAGTGGTGCGACTGACTTCCTTGCGAAACCGGTCGATGCAAGTGAACTTGCGCTGCGCCTGCACAACACGCTGGCTGCCAGGGCCTATACGCCAAACTCACGTGACACCACATGACCTCATATCTTGCAGCGGGTGTTAAGCGCTTGAATCCAACTAAACGCGCACTATGGATCGAGAGGAAATACATACATGGAACAACATAGCAGCGCCACCATCATGATGGTTGACGATGAACCGCTGACCATGGAGATGGTGCAGATCTTTCTTGAGGATGCGGGCTACAGTAACTTTGTGCTCGTGGAACAATCGCCACTGGCGATGCAAACAATTGCCAGCAAGCAACCGGATGTGGTGTTGCTGGACCTCAACATGCCGGAAGTATCAGGATTCGAAATACTTAACGCGATACGCGCTAACGAAGAATTGAAATATTTGCCGGTTATTGTGCTTACGTCCTCCACCGATGCAGCAACTAAACTGCAGGCTCTGGAACTGGGTGCTACCGACTTTCTGTCGAAACCGGTCGATGCGAGTGAACTGGCGCTACGCGTACGCAATATGCTGGCGGTCAAAGCCTACCAGGACCAGCTGGCATACTACGATCCTCTCACCGGGTTACCGAATTTAAGCCTGTTTACCGACAGAACAACACTGGCGTTAAAAAACGCCGAGCGCGAGCATAGCAGCGTGGCTGTGTTACTCATCACCTTGAGTCGTATAAAGGAAGTTAAGGAGACTCTCGGCCAAAATGCTGCCGATGCTATCCTCAAGGAAATTGCGCAACGCATCGAAACCTGTGTGCGCGCCAGCGATACAATTGGAAGAACGGATGCGGATCAAATCCAGGGTTATATATCGCGAGTCAACGGTGATGAATTTCTGCTCCTTCTGCCTTCAATTCAAGAGACCGAAGACGCCGCTATTGTTGCAAAACGCATTACAGAGGGACTCTCTGTACCCATTGCTGCCGACAGACACGAGGTGGTGGTTCAGGCAAATGTAGGCATTGCCGCCTATCCGGCCGATGGTGAAAAAACCGCGGTATTGATGCGAAACGCTGCCAGTGCTGCCAGTCTTGCCGCGCAAACACCAGGCATGCACTATCAATTCTTTTCTCAGGAGTTCAATACCCGCTCGATGAAACGGCTTGAGCTTGAAAGCCTGCTGCGCAAAGCGTTAGAGAATAATGAGTTCGCGCTCCACTACCAACCCAAGGTCGTCGTTGAGACTGGCCACGTGTACGGCGTTGAAGCTTTGCTGCGCTGGCAAAACAGCGAAATCGGCAATGTGTCACCGGTTGATTTTATCCCCATTGCCGAAGATGCCGGATTAATTTCGGTCATCGGCGAATGGGTGCTGCTGGAAGCCTGTCGGCAGCAACAGCAATGGCAACGTGCTGGTCTGGGTGCACTGAATATTGCTGTCAATCTGTCGGTTAAGCAGTTTCACGAATCGCGCCTCACTAAAACCGTGCAAAGTGTGATTGATTCGACCGGGATTAAACCGCAATCTCTGACCCTGGAAGTCACCGAAAGCGCCTTGATAGGCGATCTTGATCAAAGCATTCGTATTCTGCATCAGTTGCAGGCAATGGGGCCAAAATTATCCATCGATGATTTTGGCACCGGCTATTCTTCGCTGAGCTACCTGAAACAATTTCCGCTGAACGAATTGAAAATCGATCGCTCCTTCATCATGGACTTACAGTCCGACCAGCGCGATGCTGCAATTGTGAACGCCATTATTTTTCTGGCACATAGCCTGGGAATGAGTGTGGTTGCCGAGGGAGTGGAGTTGCAGGAGCAATTGGACTTTCTGCGCACCAAGGGTTGTGATATTTATCAGGGTTACCTGTTTAGTCGGCCTCTACCGGCCGCTGATATGGAACAGCTGCTGCTTGGAAAGTAGTTTGACTAGAAACCCTGGCTAATGTCATCGGACTAGCCGTTCCCAAGTGTTATGATGATGATTATGTTGCTAGCTCTGGTCACCCCGCCATATGAAACGTGCAGAGCTTAGTTTTAACGTTATCTTCAGGCAGATATAGTTGCTGCGATGAAATGATCACCAGGCGACCGTGCATGCGTTCCAAAGCATGCACGCCGCAGGCGCCCTTACAAGGCTGCCCTGATTTTACAGGCAGTCGCCTCCAGCTCGTCCCTATCCGCTAAATCACGTGCGTGCAACTTAAACTCCAGACCGTCACGGCGCGGCAGTATATGCATGTGAATATGAAATACCGTCTGGCCGGCTGCCACGCCGTTGAGTTGGGCGATCATAAAGCCGGGCGCATCCAAAGCCAGTTGCACTGCGGTAGCGACTTTCTGCGTGGTTAACATCATGGCACGCGCATATTCCGGGTCCAGCGACAGCAAATTCGCGGCGGGTGATTTTGGTATCACCAGAACATGGCCTGGCAACTGGGGCATGATGTCCATAAAAGCCAGTGTCATATCATCTTCGTAAACTCGAATCGCGGGTGCCTCGTGGCGCAGAATTTTGGCGAAGATATTGTTTTCGTCATAGGGCTCAGTGAAGTGCATTGTTGTTCCGGCTGCATTGTTTCTACAAGCAAATATACGCAATTATTTTTGTGAGCGCTACTTGTAAACATTGCGCGCTCTGGTGGTAGTGGGCAAGATCAGTCCTGCTATGTCTCCGGAAATGCGCATTGCGGCTAACCCCCTTGGCGACTCACTATTTGAAGGCTTTGTCCTGCTTTAACTTTGCGCGTTTGTTACGAGAAGCAGGCTTGCCCGAGTGCTGGTGTCAGGTGTTGGTGCCGCAGGCAATCGAATTGGCTACCGCATTGGTCAGCGACACACGTGTGGGCTTTTTCAGTTTTATCGGCAGCGCTAAAGTTGGCTGGATGCTGCGCTCGAAACTTGCCGTCGGCACGCGCTGCGCGCTGGAGCACGGGGGCGCCGCGCCGGTAATTATCGACGCGACAGCAGACCTGAATAAAGTCGTTCCCAGTTTACTGAAAGGCGGTTACTACCATTCGGGTCAAGTATGCGTGTCTGTGCAACGGGTATTCGTGCACGAACGGCTGCTG
>JBBKXJ010000022.1:0-3738 GCA_037969395.1 Pseudomonadales bacterium | reverse complement strand
GCGATGACCTCAGTTCTTCCTGGATAGGGCTCGCCTGCGTCACCTTGTTGTCGTAAAACGCACTCTATTGCTTCCTGCTCGCTGGCAGCAACTATAACCACTGGGACAACGTTTTGTGACGCGACCTCGACTAAATACTTCATGCTATAGCCTCCTGGTATTGCCTGATGAGCACGTAGCGTGCGTTGCGGTGCTTGCGACCCTGTGCATTTTCGGTAACGTCCCATCGCGTATAGATCGTGTGACCTTCATCCCGCAGTTCAAAAATGCGTCCAGCAGGATGAAGCACGTCAATCAATTCCCTGAGTTCGATGGTGGTTCGCCCCTGGCCAGCGGCTTGAGTGAGTTCCGCCAGAATTCTTGCTCGTTGCAGGTGTACCGAGGTATTGTGGGTTTTCGCATTGGTGCGGCTCTTCGGAGTCGCTATTTTTTTGTTCATGGCTTGGCTCCTAGGCTGCGCTGTCGTTAGAGGTCAATAGTTCGCGAAGCTTGGACACAGGCCAAGCCAGCCGACCGTTAATACGGTGTGGCTTGATGGGGCCGCAGCCGAAGCACGCCCAGCCATGCAATGTCTGAGGTCTACGGTTTAGGTAGAACGCGGCGGCGGCGGTATCTACTGTGGGTTTTGTGAGCGAATTAAGAGGCGTGTAGTGCCGTCTATGTTGAGTGTCCGAAGTCGTTTGGAGTTTCATCTGTAACCGTCCTTTGCCATATGGCGTTGTTGAGACGGTATAAGATTATGAACACATTTTTCACGCGGTCACCGCAGTTGCGATAATTTGCACGGCAACTGCGGTGTTAATCATGTCTAGCTTTGAGAGCGCGAGCTTGGCAGCTCTTTTTTCGCAGCGCTAAATATTGCGTCTAGATTTCTTTTTGACAAGCCATGTTGACCTTCGTCAAGCTCAACTAGTCGGTCTTTCAATTGGTCATCGCTGGCGAACTTTTTCGCTTTATCAGTCCTTAATAATTGTATTAGAAAGCCTATAAGTCGCAGCCTGTTTCGCTTCTCAATTTCACTTTCGAGTTTCTCATTAGAGGGGAGCTTTCCTTCTTCTATTGGTGGCCATTTCCCCTGATTTTCCAACTCAGCGAGAAGATCGGGGTGAACATCAAGCCCAAGACTGATGACTTTTTTAACAAAATTGACAGGTTCTATTTGATTCATCATCGTCGCACGCAACCCGTCAAACTGAGTGCGCTCTACAATTGCCGTAGATTGCGCTAGCGCTATAAAAAGTGGCCATTTTTTCTGCTCGTCCATTCTAGAGTGCTGGTGAATGACGTCGAGAGCAGAGGCGCTTGGATCTAAAGCGTGTATAAGCATAACGCCCTCAAATGGGCTCCAGTACGGCATTTTGACCCAGTGTTTGAAATCTGCAGCAAGGTTGTGATCATCGATAAAATATTGCTGCTTCGATAAGACGGCGCTGGTGTACAAGCTGTCCAAATCCAAAGGATCTAAAGCAGCAATTTCATCGTAAAATGAAAAACCGGATAGTACCCATGCCGCCCAGTTCGCTTGAGCTATGGCCATTTTGCTATTAAGTTTTTTCTTTTGGTTTCTGCCAATATCTGGAGGAGTTGATGGCACTCCTTGAAATTTGCCGCTTTCGAAGTTAGGACGAGTCCATCGGACAACGCGATTTCCTAACCCATCTTTAACAGAGTATTTCACAACGACTTTAAATTCAGGTACTTAGCCTTCATCAAATCGGCGAGTGGCACTACAAACTCACACAAACTGAATTTGGTGTGGTCAGACGATCATCTTTTTGATCCCGCCCGGGGCGGCATGGACGCCCAGAACCTCATAGATGGCACGTTGGTCGGGTTCGGCGCGGGTCGCCTTGCGCACATGCAAGGCGCGGCCGTCCGGTCGGCGGAAGGTGGCGGTAATACGCTGCTGTCCTTCGAGGATGTGGCGCAGACTGCGCCAGCTCGCACGTTCGCCGCGCTCGCGCAGTCGTCGCCGGATCACTTGCACCAGCTGATAAGCCAGCACCGTAATGAACAGGTGCCCGTCGGAGCGTACCTGTTTATGATGAAAGATCGGGCGCAGGCCCAGTTCGGATTTGAGCGATCGAAACACCGCCTCCAGATCGGTCAGCATGATGTAGCAGCGCCACAGGGCCTCTTCATCCCATTCGGTTTCATTGCTGCGCAGGCAGTACACGCCCGGGTGCGTCACCTGCGAGCCGGCGACCGGCTGGCGTTGCCAGGTAATAGCGGCGGCCTTCTCACCGCTGTCGTCCGGGGTGACCTCAATTTGATAGTGCTGGGCGGCACCACGACTCTTCTCCTTGAGGCGTCCAATCCGCTGCCAGACCTGGTCGATACGCTTATGGGTGCGCGGCCGTGACAAGCCTTCGGCCAGCTTTTGCAACTCCGCCTCAAAGCGCTCGGCGAAACGGCGGGCCATGCCTTGCTCCTTCTCCGCCCGCGCCTCGGAATAACAGTACAGCCGCACTTCCTGCCCATCCTCGGCAACAACCTTCTGCAAATGGACCTTCTGCCGCGACGCCGTCTCGATGCACAGCGCCTGATCCGGATCGAACCGGCGCGTGCGCTCGCGGCTGACGACGAGGTAACGGTAACCCTGCTCGCGCAGCCAGCGGAGGTTATCCTCGGTCGCCACGCCGCGATCCATTACGATCAGTGCGCCGGCCGGTGCCTCAAGGCCCGCCAGCATCGGCGCCAGAGTCTTCCCTTCGCTGGCGTTACCCGCAAACACCTCAGAGCGGCGCACGAAACCGCTGCCGTCGAGCACCAGGCCCAAGGTCAGCAACGGACAGTCGCTGCGCTTCTCCTTGGAACGCCCCCGCTGCGCTTTGCATTGCTGGCGGGCTTCCCCCTCGAAATACGTATTGGTCAGATCATAGAGTATGATCGTCGTGCCCAGACTGAACAGCTCCGTCACGTGATCGAACAGGTGGCGCTCAATGGCATCGCGATGCGCCATCAGTGCATCCGAGGCCCGGTACAGCTGCATCAGGCTCATCGCCTCGAAATCTACGTCCAGCAATTCCCCCAACGCGCTGCGCTCACCCAACCAGCGGTGGGTGGCCCGCTCCGAGCCGGGTGCGGCCATGCGGCCGATGATCGACCCCACCGCCGCCGCCCGCTGCGGGCCGTTCAGGCCCAGGCGCTCCAGCAACGGGATGAAGTCCAACTGCTCCATCGCCCACAAGCCCACGTGCTCCACCCCCACCGTCCGCGGCCGCAGCAGCTGCAGGGAATCCACATCTACCGACTGGATATCGCCACCCGCCTCCCCAGCAACCGCCTCGGCGGGCGTCCGCTCCGCTTCGCGCACCAGCAGCTGTGCGGCTATTCTCTGCGCTTCCCGTTCCACCCCCACCGGACAGTCCAGCGGCAGCAGCGCATCCTGCGCGGCGAGCAACTGCTCCAGGCACGCGCACAAGAGCGGCCAGTCTTCCTGCGCCACGGCGAAGTGGCGACCAAGATTCAACAGCGTGCGTTGGCGGACCTGCCGACCCACGCGTTCGGAGCGCACCAGGCGATGGCTGAAGTAAGACTCGCCGGTGGCGGTGCTGCGGGTGTGGGTGCGGCGGATGAACATGGGAGTGACGCTACCGCATTCACTTGCAGCACACAATGGATAGAAACAACTATTATGGCACTACATTTTGAAATCCCGTGCTCAACAACGAAAAATCAAAAGCTTACGCAGGAAATTCGACAGAATTGCCTTATCTGCTGTTAAAGATGGGCTAA
>JBBKXJ010000021.1:0-7528 GCA_037969395.1 Pseudomonadales bacterium | reverse complement strand
TGAAAATCAGAATTTGACCAACCACATCTTGCAGTTCAGCGCGCAATATCTCGACCTGCTCGAAAGGACGTCCAACTTAGCCGATGCGCACGCGTTCCTTCAAGACTATCTGAAAGCCCATCAGCGTGCATATCCCAACGCGCGGCATGGGTTCCGGGTGAATCCCGGTCATAGAGATGATGGTTAAGTCAGCAAAGCTCTGGCGTACCACCGATAGTCGCTGCGAGTTGGTGCGGTTTGCACATGCTTCGGATATCCATACACAACCCTTCCCGGGCGTACGCGTGTTGTTTTGGCCGAACCGAATCCCGTGCTGGCCGGCCAATATGTACCTGGTCACGCACTTGCGTCACGGGCGATCGATTGGAACGGTCAACACCTGTGCGGCCGAGCTTGCCTGCTTCCTGCGCTTTCTGTCGACTGGCAAGACCGCGTTCGAAGACATGGACGACAATGCAATGCATGCGTTTAGCAAGGATCTTGTTGAGGAACCCGACCCGCGAGCGCTACAAGCACCACGGCGTGGCGGCCGTCAGGTGAACAAGATTCTACGCCGAGTGTTGGTGTTCTTGAGGTGGTATCAGTCACTGTGGCTCGGCGAACAGTTAATTGTGGGTGCCGTTGGGCAGGGTGCGCGGATCACCACAGAAGAAAGAACGCTGCGAATCAAGGGTCGAAACGTGACCTATCTGTGGCATCGCAGCATGGTGGCCAATGATGTGCCGCGTAACGTCAAGCCACTATCCCGCAGCGTCTATCTCGAGCTTTTGGAAGCCTGCAATTTCGTCGCGAAATCGCCGTACGTGCAGGCACGCACTCGCACGTTGCTTAAGCTCCTATCAGATACCGGTGCTCGACGAATTGAGATCGCAAATATGAAAGTTGCCGATGTCGTTCACGCCGCGGAATCGGGGCACGGCAAGCTCTCGTTATTGACGGCCAAGCGAGGTGATCAACGGCCGCGTTTGGTTCCCGTTCCGACGGCAACTCTCGATGCAGTCCTGTCTTTTATCGATGTGCAACGAAAGCTTCACGTGCAGCGCTTAACGAAGCGTCGTGTGATATCGGAGGATCCAGGCTGGCTGTTACTAAATAACCGCGGTCAACGGCTGCATGTTGAAACTATCACACAAGATATCGCCCGTCTGCGACGCATCGCCGGCATTCCCGAAAATGCCACCGCACACATGTTGCGGCATCGATGGATAACGATACAAGTGTTAGAGCGGCTAAAAGCCTACATTGGGCAAAGATTGCCAATGGATATTGCCACTACGATATTGACGAAAGTGGCCTCGATGACAGGCCACAAGCAGATTGAAAGCTTGTGGACCTACATTGATCTCGCCTTCGAGGAAATGGGAATATGGGACACTGCCGAATCGGTCATCAATATGCGAATGAACGCGGAAGCGGCTCATCGTGAGCTGTGTGAGATCCGATGGTTGCATCGTAACGGCGAGAGCTTAACAAAGGATGAGTTGAAGCGCGTCGACTCGCTCCTTCTCAATCTACTGGATCAGGTCAGGCCGGAATTTGCCAAGTCCAGTCGCGATATCGATTTTGGTATGATGATTGATACCCACAGCCTGCGCACGTAGATCACCATTTTGGGCTGTTCTATGAATTTCTTTTTGAATCGAAAAAAACACTTGAAAGAAAAACCTTCGAGGCGAGTACGATTTTCGACGGAAAGCGGCGAACGATCCAAAGTTTGATTTTCGGCGAATAAAGGCGCTAAAAATCAGTTAGTTAACAGTCGATGTGTGTTATGGGCACCTCTATATTGTTTAAGACCCATTACTCGATGGTATTGATCTGCCAAATCAGGAACTGTTTCAGCAGTGGCTTACCGCCGAACGGCAGGAAACAAACAAGCTTGCCGCCAGCACTGCCCAGCGACTCGCCACGCATACTGAACTGACGCCTGATCAAGCGCTGCCCTGGAGCAGAGCGTGGCTTGAAGCCGACCCTTTTTCCACCAAAGCCGCCGCGCGACTGCTCACCCATCTTCGGCAGCTGGGTATAAGAGTATAGAAGCCACGACGCTAACCAGCGAGTTGAACACACGCTTTCGCAATGCGGGTATAGATTGGCGTCCTAAAGTAGCTCACATGCCCCACGATGATCGACCGCAAGCCGCTGATGCAACCGTTACGCGGCAATTGCTCAAGCGCCAAACTATCCAGTTTTGCTCCGCGGCCGACGATGTGCGCATCGCTTACGGATGTGTTGGGGAGGGACCCGCCACTCGTCAAGGCTGCTAACTGGCTTAGCCATCTGGAGCTGGGCTGGGATGCTCCGATCTGGAGTCCCCTGTTCAGGCAACTTGCGCAAGATCATTTATTTGTTCGCTACGACGAGCGTGGCAATGGCCTGTCGGATTGGGACGTGCGTGATATCGCTTTCGACGCGTTCGTGACCGTTCTGGAAACCGTTGTTGACGCATTGGAGCTGGATAAATTTGCTCTGCTGGGCCCCTCCCAGGGCGCCCCCGTCTCGATTGAATATGCGGTGCGTAATCCCGAAAAGGTGTCCCACCTTATTCTGTTCGGTGCCTACGCCATCGAATGGCGAATTAATGCTAGTCCGGAAATGATCAAAGAGCGAGAGGCCGTAGTTACATTAACTGAGACCGGCTGGGGGCAGGATAATCCGGCTTATCGGCAAATTTTTTCTGCAACCTTTATGCCCAGCGCCTCGCCTGAGGAGCTGAGCTGGTTTAATGAGTTTCAACGCCGCACAACTTCTCCCGAGAATGCCGCGCGCTTTCTCACTGCATTTGGCGACATCGACGTTCGACACCGGCTTGCCAACGTTAAGGCGCCGACCCTTGTGATGCACTCTATGGATGATCAGCGCATACCGCTTAATGTTGGCCGCGATGTTGCCGCGTCCATTCCAAATGCCGAGTTTGTGAGCCTCGTCAGCGATAGTCATCTACTGCTCGGCCGTGAGCCGGCATCGCAAGACTTTATAGCCACGGTAAAGCGATTTATCGAAACTTAGTTCCTCAAGTTCCGGAGTTAGGAATAACTGTTGCCCTTCCGGAAGTTCCTCCGGTTATATGCCTAACGATTAGTTGCTTTCTTGAAGTTGTTATTTATTCCGCAATTGCTGTTCGAAGCGTGTTGCGATGAACGCCTAATATGCTTGCCATACCGACGATAGTTTCTTGTCTTGATCCTATGAGTTTCTTGGCATGTGACACTTGTTCAAACCCCCTATACACAGCGACATCAGCAGTTCGTAAAAGCTCATGCGCATCTAGCCCATCCTTTGGCTAAAGACTGATGCCCGTAGTGGCAGCTAATTGACAATGCTGTCACGTTGCGGACGCCTGGGCATAATGGACCACCGTTAAGCATACTTCACATTGTTCAGCTGGGGCCTACTTCAGCATGACGTCAGGTTGGGCGCTATATAATCCGTACCAATCTGATTTCTACGGATTGTGTAACAACACCACTTCTATTTATCGGGTTCTGTTTGATTTGCCGCGATATGTTTGCTGCGAACCAACACAGTAACTTTGTTTCCATGTAGGGGTCCTCAGATTTTTCTCCATGAGAAACATACTCGTTATAAAAAACAATAGGATACGAATTTATTTTAGTGCATACCAAAAACTGGCACAACACCTGCACTACCTGTGTCATGAACGACGTAACGTTCATTACTTATTAACCTATTATTCAAGAAATCAGAGGAATACAATCATGTTGACAATCAAAGATATGAAAGCAAGCAAAGAACTCGACAGCAAAGAAATGGCTGGCGTTACCGGCGGCAACGGCATCCCCGCTATTCTGAACCTGTTTTCGCCGCAAAATAACCCTAAGCAAGCTGACCTGCTGGGCTTGGCTACTTCAAGCACTGGAGCGCAGTTGAACACCAACGTTCAGACTGACGACGACACTAATGTCGTTATCGGCAGCGGCCAGGTTGTTAACGTTGGCGGCAACTCGAATGCTACCTTCCAGTCTGCTAACTCGTTTGCTAGCAATTTTTTAACTAGCATCCAGTAAGCCAGCCGGGGCATTCGTCCCCGCTACGCTGCAGAGAACGGAGGCCTTAAGGCCTCCGTTTTTTTGTCCGGAAAATATGCCGTTAGTGCAGTATTTTTTCAAACGCTCAGCCCGACATAGTCGGTCTTTGAACACCAACTGTACGAATATGCGGTGCACCGCATATTCTCAAATTGAGGATCAAAGACATCCAATGTAAGGCAAGCCGTGGCTCAATTATTAACATCTCCTCCAGCGAAAGTATTGTCGGCGAGCCTTCTACAGCAGCCTGTAACGCTAGCAAGGGCGGTGTTTAAATCTTTACCAAAATAGGCGGCGCTGCACTACGCAGCGTAAGGTTACAAAATCCGGGTCAACTCGGTGCATCCTGGATTTATCCACACGGCGATGATTGACAACGCGTTGGCGCTTATGCCACCGGAAGAAGCACAGCTTATGCGGGAGCGAATAATGGAGAAGATACCGGTTGGTCGAATGGGAGAGCCCCTGGATATTGCCAATGGCGCGCTCTTCTTTGCGTCGGACGAGTCAACCTTTATGACGGCCAGCGAGCCGGTGATTGACGGTGGATTTAAGGCATGTTAAATCGAATTGTCAGCGCTTGAGGCGCAGCAAAAAGTAAAATAGCAGCGCTCCAAATAACGCTACACAAACAATCGGCGCCATATGATACTTAAGAATATGCACCGGCTCATACATGCAAGCTAGCTGCATCATCAATGCGGGTACGGCCCCAGCTGCAGCGCCAGCCAACAGTCCCGCACGTACACTGCGAATGGTATAGCGCCGGGCGAACAGCCAGGCAGCAGCAAGCAGTAATGGCGTTGAGTAGGCCAGCATCTCCAAGGCACAGTGTGGTCGTTTACCCATCATGCCGGTCATCAGCGCCGGATATTCAAGACCAACAACATAGGCGAGCACCCATGTGCAAAATAACGCGACCACGACAGATAATAGCCACCTGTTGCTGCTTAATCCAGGTACTGCCAGACGAAACGCCGCGAGGCTGACCAAAAAGCCAGCCAGCAAACCCGTTGCTATCTCAATGGTAAATTGCGGTACCGTGACGAGATTGTCGAGCGCGCCAGGCCTTAACGGGGCGGTCAGCAGAGCAGTACCCACGACGAAACCCCAGCTTGCCGTCCACCACAGTAGTGTTAGCCGCAACGGTGACAACAGCTTACGCGCCGGCTGTAGGTCCTGCGCCAGGTCGTCGATTACCTTGTCGAAATCGTGCCTCATATAGCGTCTTGCTCCAGAATCTTGCGCGTCGCACCGACCGCACGGTACACCCGAACTTTCATCGCCGTTTCGGAAATGCCGACCTTGTTTGCGGCCTCAGCCATGCTAAAGCCAATTAACTTGGTCAGCGTTAGCGCTTCCCGGTGCCTTGTGCTTAATAACTGCAGCAGTCGTGCACCCGCGAGTTGGTCATTGATATCGACCGGCGGCGTAGTAGCTGGTTCTTCGATAGCGGCCTTTGTAAGCGCAGTCGAATAGGTCCGCTGCCGACGCAGCAGATCAATCGTTTTATGACGCACTATAGCAAACAGCCAGGGTCTGAAAGGTCGCGCGGAATCGTAGGTGTGGCGCGCTTCATGCAGCGTAATCAGGCATTCCTGAATGCAGTCTTCTATGATGTCAATGCGCCCGAAGCGGGAGTGCAAGTAGGCCGAGATGGTGTCTTTTAGTTCATGCAGAAGATTGCGGTACGCTTGCTCATCGCCGCGCTGAGCTTGCGCCATCCAGAGTGACCATCGCAATTCGTCGTCAGCGAAATTCGTCATTATTGAGAAAGGGCCGCAATCCGGCAGCCCTTGCGCAGACTATCGGTGTTAACGATAAAGGCGTTTGACCTTTATTTCTGCTACCGGGTTCCGCCAATCGTAAACTAATGGCCCAAGAATCTCATTGCCGGCAGCATCCTCGTCGCCAAGCTCGTGAAAGCCGTTACTGACGTATACAAATCCCTCATCGCCGTCGTTAGGACCAGGCGAAAATCCTTCACCGCCGCAGCGCGGGCCAGGGATATTAGCGCAATTTTGATCATTTGCCTCCGTGCCAGCGTCGTATGCCAGTACCGTATAGGTTGCCTCCCAGCGCGGTAATTTGACGCTGTTAGCAGCGTAGAAGGTGTCATTTGTGGGAATGAGCATAGCAGCCGAACTGAGCAGGCGATGCCAGCGTGGCGCCTCCACGATAACGGTCGCCGACTCACCCGGCGCAAGCAGTCCATCAATGGTTTTCACGTCGGAAACATTACTCCCCGCCGCAGTCAGCGCGTCGGTTTGCGGTCCTGTATTACCGTCTTCCGCAAGTATTTCCAGCGGTTCGCCGGCGGGGGCGCCGAGCTTGAACAGCTGTACGGCGTGGCTGTGGGTCACTACCAACTGCGGCGTGAAGGTTTGCCCACGGGTGATATTGGTGATGGTCACTTCATATTCGATCTTGTTTCTGTCGCTAGCGTCGGCAAAATGGCTAACCGAGAAAACGACAAGTCCTACTGTGGCTATAAGTTTTGTAAACACGAGAGTATTCCTGTTTTGTTGTTGTGAGACCCGAATACGCGCCTGGCTGGCAAATAGTTACATGGTAATTTTCCGTATCGTCAAAAAGCCCCCGCTGGTCGGGTTGAGCTTAATTCAGGGCCGCCGCTAATCTGAGTTTAAATTCTCCCCCGACCCTTTCTGCTTTATGCCATCACTCGAATGCCAGCTAATCCCACTATGAAGTCCGCTAAAGCGTTTCAACCTGCGAGCGCGCCTGATCTGTTCCGCTATCCGAAATACTGGGCCGAAGGCTACAGAACCGCGCCGTACCTGCCCATGTCGCGGGCGGAGATGGCAACGCTGGGATGGGATAGCTGCGACATCATCATCGTCAGCGGGGATGCTTACGCCGATCACCCCAGTTTC
Source organism: Pseudomonadales bacterium (assembly GCA_037969395.1). GTDB lineage: Bacteria > Pseudomonadota > Gammaproteobacteria > Pseudomonadales > JAUIET01 > JBBKXJ01. The sequence goes on along the minus strand of JBBKXJ010000021.1, from coordinate 585 downwards.
GGCATGGCCGTGATGGGGCGTTTTCTGAAAGCATAGGGCTTCCAGGCAGGCATCATTGCGCAACCTGACTGGCACAGCGCTCGATCCTCGCGACCACAGGGTACACAGGCTTAACATCAAATTTGCAGAATGGTTTGCTAACTTTAGAGTGCTGCTGTATTGCGACTAAATCAAGCAGGAAGTTTGAAGAACGCTCTAAGCGATCGAGTTTCCACACAACCATAGTATCGCCCTAGCCTGTGGAGCTAATTACTTGATCTAATCCGCCCTGCTCAATTTGGACACCTGAAACGCCCTTGTCGGTGAATATCTTTTCACAGCCCGCGGCCTTAAATGCGTCAATCTGTAATTCTAATTTTTATTCGCGGGTTGATACTCTTGCATAGCCTATATTCATGCTTTTTTTGCACCACCCTTTTGCATCAGTCAAGTAATTTATTTTTCAGTAACTTAGCATTACAGCCAGGTAAATATTCGGCCTCCCCATACCCAAGTCTACCGGGTTAGCGTCGATCTGAAGTCTCGCGTGAGGGGATAGAGCCACATATCCTTGATCGGCACACTCTGCTTCCCTGCCGGTCCCAG
>JBBKXJ010000020.1:0-55562 GCA_037969395.1 Pseudomonadales bacterium | reverse complement strand
ATGTGGATCATCTTTGTAAATGGGCCACGGCGCGGCAATGAACTCGTCCAACTGCCGACTGTTCGTGACGGGTTCAATTTGAATCGCGGCAGCGCCATGCGCGGTGGCTGGCCCAGTGTCGGTAATTTTATCCAAAGCGGGTAGTCCCTAAACCATGCAGATTTCAGCGTTCGAAAATTTCTGCTGTTATAAACGCCAATGACTAAATAATGTCTGGATCTCATTCACTGAGCCCATTGTAGCCGCAAAAAGTTTATCAAGATCATTGCTTTCTACAAAATCTTGCCGCGCCCTTGACCGCGATGACTTTCCAGAAGTTTAGTTTTGAATACGCCGCTACTCTCGGCGCAAGCAACAATTTACCTTATTAACGGCAATAGAAACTATTTGCCGACCAATTCCCGTGCTTGAAACGTCTAACGGGGATGAGTAATAAAAGCACCCCTTCTTACGTCAACGCCAGCAACATTAAATATAGAATTTTCTACAGCCTGTGGCTGCTCCAATCGATCTATATTGGAGCGCATACGCTGCCCCTCTCTAACTCTGCGCTCAGTCTGGTATTTGCTATTACCGCTGCTATTTTGCAAGGTGGATTATTAAGCGCTCCTACCGCACTTATGTGCCGCTATATCGATACAAGTGCACGGTATAGAAACCTGTCGCTAAATATCGCTGCCTGTATTTCCCTGCTGGTGCTCGTCGCCAACTACCGGCTTTACGCCATGTACGGATTTTTCTTCAATGATTTTGTACTCAATATCGTTAGCACGGCTGGCGGGGTCAGCGCTCTGGGGGCGACGCCATCAATGTGGTTTACGTTTTTATTGCTAAGTATTGGCGTTTTCCTGCTGCTGTTTGTAATAAATCGATTCGTTCCGGTTGAACTGCTATTTCAACGGATTAGCCGCAGCGCTCTGGTTGCCGCATTGATCGCTGCCGTTCTGCTGCAAACGAGTGTCTATGCCTTCGCTGAGTTCCGCTCGTGGAATACGGTTCTTCATATTTCTGATAAAACGGCCTGGTACATTCCCGTAACCAGCAAGGGAATCTTCAAGAAACTGGGGGTTGAGCGTAAACGGCAGGTCGCTGAATATAACCACAAAAGTACTGGCAAACTGAATTATCCACCAAAGGGTGTCGACCTGAACATTACCAACCACTACAACATCGTATGGTTGGTCGCTGAATCATGGCGCTGGGACATGCTAAACCCGGAAACTATGCCTCGCACCTGGGCGTTTGCGAATGATAACCAGCGTTTTACGCATCATTACAGTAGCGGTAATGGTACACGTATGGGTATGTTCGGCATGTTTTACGGCATTTATGGCTCCTACTGGTTCGACTTTTTACGCGCACAAAAGGCGCCGGTGTTACTGCATACGCTCAAACAAGCGGGCTATCACATGCAGGCCTATACCAGCGCGAAGTTTACTTATCCGGAATTCGATAAAACGGTATTCTCTGAATTTCCCAGGGATAAGCTGTTTTCAGATACGGATGGTCAACCGTGGGAGCGCGACCAAAAAAATGTCGCAAAGCTGCTGAATTTTATGGACGGCGCCAGCCAGGACAAGACGCCGTTTTTTTCGTTTCTGTTTTTTGAGTCTACCCACGCGAATTATACCTTCCCCCCGCAAAGTATTATCAACCCTGACTATCTGCGTAATCTGGACTACGTCAGTACCGACTTCGCTAAAAATATCGCAGGTATTAGAGCCCGCTACGAAAACTCTTCGTACTATCTCGACCAGCAATTTGCTCGCGTATTCGATTATCTAAAAGACAAGGAATTATTGAAAAATACCATCGTCATTGTTACCGGTGACCATGGCGAAGAGTTTATGGAGAACGGCTACTGGGGCCACAATTCAACTTTTTCCGAGCAACAAACAAGAGTGCCGTTAATCATCCATGTCCCGAATACTGCGCCAGCGCAACATGAGGAACTAAGCAGCCATTTGGATATTCCTGCTACGGTAATGCGCGTGCTAGGCAATAAAGCAAGCAGTTCCACCTATAGCTTCGGATCAGATCTACTGGATGAAAATTATCATCGCGATAGCGCCGTTATAAGCGACTGGCACGGCAATGCGCTGATTACAGACGATTATAAACTAGTGCTTTCATCCAAAGGTCGCAAGCACGGCAACCGGATTTCAACCAAAGATGATCGAGCGTTAGCTAAACTGCCAGCAGGCTCCAGTGCAACCCTTAAAAATTTCCTTAAGACTTTACCTCGCTTCAACGAGTAGCTATCCTCGGCAATTCCGGAGTATTGGCAACCAGCAACACAAATACAGCGATTGGTTGGGCTCAACAACGACGCCCAGTTGCTCGGCTTGAAGCGTGTGAATTAACGCAGTTAACTTTCACTACCAGGATTGATTCGCTATATGCTAAAGCTGGACGAGTTGCGCCACACTGCGTTGCAATCACAGCCCTTTCCCTATCTGGTTGTTCCGCAGATCATTAAAGCAGAATTTTTGCCGGAGCTTATCAGCAACTTGCCGGAGATACGCCATCCTGGCAGCTTTCCTGTCGCCGAAGCCAATGGCGGCCCGCTGTTCCAGACACTGATCGATGAGTTGGAGAGCGATACTATGCGGCAGATAATCGCCGAAAAGTTCCAGGTAGATCTTAACGGCTTGCCGCTGTTTACCACCTTGCGCGGCGTAATGCGCAGGAAAGACGGCGCCATTCATTGCGACTCTAAAACCAAAGTGATTGCGCTGCTGTTGTACTTGAACGAAAGCTGGGAGCAGCCGGGTGGCAGGCTACGAATGCTGCGTGGTGGCAAAGACATGAACGACTACGTCGAGGAAATCGCACCGACCCTGGGCCGCCTGGTGGCATTCAAAGTGACCGACAATTGCTGGCATGGCCACTTACCGGTGGAGGGTAAGCGCTTGTCAATTCAAATGCACTATCTGGTGGGAATAGGAGCTAAGGGTAAGCACCAATTTTTCCATACGCTCAGCGCTAAACTAAAAAAAGGCCTTGGTTGAAGCTTGCCTGTGACTGCATCGCATAGCCGCCATCACCTGACAGAGCTTGCACGAAAGGTTCCAAACGCCTTATCCCAAACTGGCGAGCTAACGCCGTAGCGACCTGCGTCTCCGGAGAAGTGATGTTGCAGGTGATAAATCTTCAGGTAGTGCAACACGGGGTGGCGCATTGGAAAGTGGTGGCACGCATAATGGATATAGTCGTACATCAGGTAACCAGTAATAAAAAACGCGCAGAACGGTTCGATCCACGGTGCAGGAATGAACAAACTGAACAGCAGCCACAGGCCCAGCATAATGATCACCGCGCCGGCCGGCGGCATTACCAGGCGGGTTTTGTCGTTCGGCGCGTCGTGGTGCACGCCGTGAAATAAGAACACCAGGTAGTGAGTGATGCGGCTGCGTGCCGGAAAATGGAATACAAAACGGTGCAGGCAATACTCAGCAAGAGTCCAGGTCACCAGACCCGCAATAGCGATGGCAGCGACCGGTGCCAATGCCAGGCTGTGAACGGCGAATGTGCGCCATAGTAGAAATGCAACAATCGGTCCCCAAAACGCTAATGGCACGATGGGGTGCACATGGGTAAGGCTTTCCATAAAGTTGTTGTTAAACAATCTTAGCGACTGTTGTTTACTTTGCTGCATGGTCTTTTCCCGTGAATACCCCTGGCATTACCAATGATGCCAACGTTGCTGAACACATCTCTGCAGATTAACTCGCGGCATGAGCCTGCTGCTGATCTCGGCAACTTATGCTTGAGGTGGAGGGCAACCTGAACGTGGCTAAAAGTTCAGGTTGCTCGTCAAAAGTTCGCCAGGTCTATACGCAGGCCGCTTCTTTCACCAAACTCATCGACGCAACGAACAATTGTTCCAGGTCATTGCTGTCAATAAAATCCTGGCGTGCGCGTGAGCGTGCAAGTTTGCCCGATGAGGTACGTGGCAGTGTGTGCAATGGCACCAGCTCTACATAGCAATCGATGCCCAGCTCGATGCGCACCTGACCTGTGAGTCTGTCGACCAGATCAACCCGTTTTTCCGGGTCGTATTCCCGGCATTGCACCACCAGCACACAAGACTCGCCACCACTGGGATTGGGTACCGAGAATGCCAGCGCGTCGCTGATGCGCACTTCGGCTTGCTGCTCGGCAAGGTATTCGAGGTCTTGCGGCCAAATGTTTCTGCCGTTAATAATAATCAGATCTTTTTTACGACCGGTGATGTAGATGCTGCCATCGACAAAATAGCCCACATCGCCGGTATTTAACCAGCCGTCTGCCGACAGCGCAGCGCGCGTTTCAGCGGGTGCGTTAAAGTAGCCGGAGGTGATGCTTGGGCCACGCAAAAAGATGGTGCCACAGCGGCGGTCGCTCAATACCTGACCTTCATCGTCACGTATTTCGACATCATACTCGGGAATAGCTTTACCGCAATTGACAAATGAGCGCACCCGGTTTGGAGGCGTAGCCGCACTAATTGGAATCGCCTCCTTATGGCTGGACAAATGCCTGCCGTCGATACTGTCGGTCGAATAGCCTCCAGATAGTGGCGCAAAACTCACGGCCAATGAACACTCAGCCATGCCGTAGCAGGCGAGAAAAGCGTGATTATCGAAACCGGCCGGTGCCAGGGCTTCGGCAAAACGGTCCAGCGTTGGCGGGCGTATCATTTCGGCACCGATGCCGGCAATGCGCCAGTGGCGCAAATCGTACTTGTCTGCCTCGCCGGACTTCAATCGACGGGCGCACAATTCATAGCCAAACGAAGGGCTGAACGAGATGGTGGCCTGGGTTTCTGACATCAGGCTAAGCCACTGCCGCGGTCTAATCGCGAAATCGTGCGGGTCGAGATAATCAACCGAGGTTTGTGTTGCCAGCGGCACCAGTACCAGACCGACCAGGCCCATATCGTGATAGAAAGGGAGCCATGATAAAAACCGATCGCCGCTAACAACTTTGATTCCATCGCGGCTAATGCCGGCAAGATTACTCATTACGGTGCGCTGTTCGATGACCACGCCACGCGGAAAGCGCGTGCTGCCCGACGTATACTGGATATACGCGATATCATCGGGCGATATGCTGGGCAGTTCTACTTCCTGCTCCGGCAGCTGGTCAAAGTTTTCCGGCGTGCCCAGCATACGCAGGCCCAAACCCTCGCCAGCTTCCTCTAAAAATTCCACGTACTCGGCGGGTGATACTGCAGCACTAGCTTGCTGGTTTTCCAGAAAGCCGCGCAATTGGCGGACATAAGTCGTGTGACTACCCAGACTAAAAGTGGCAGGCAGGGCGACCGGAACCAGGCCGGCATACATGCTGGCGAAGAAAAAGCGGAGGAAATCGGGGCTGGTTTTGGCAATCAACGCAACGCGATCGCCGCGCTGCAGTCCCAGACCCAACATTTTACGCGCCAGCGACTGCGCCGCTATTTGCAGTTCGCGGTAAGGCAGCGATGCATACAGCTGGCCCCTGCGGGTGTAAAAATTAGCGCCCGTTTCACCCTGAGCCGCATAATCCAGCGCATCGGTTAGCGTAGCGAAATCAGCAGCGCGAAACGGATGTTGATGTGTCTTGGGAGTCGGTATAATTTTCAAAATTGCATCTCCTGGTGTCATTACCGCTCGAACGTTTGCCGCTACTCAACACAACTGATACCAGTGGCTGAGTCGCCGAAGCTATCGTTCCAACGTACTCTCTCAGTTACTAATATGGATACTGGGTCAGCCAATGGCAATGCAATTCAGGTGTTGATGCCGATTATCCGTCCAGTTTTGTGTATATTGTGATCAATTGACGGGGTGTAGCTAAAATTCTTGAGATATTCTTTAATACAATCTTAATAAGAGCTTTAACTACACGACACGGCTGCTACCCCACGTCAGGTGTGAGATAAATGAAAGTACTGGTGATCGAAGACTCGACACGGCTGCGGCGCTCGCTGGAGCACGGTCTGCGTCGTGAAGGGTTTGACGTGGATCTGGCAGCGGACGGCGAGGTAGGTTACCAGTACGCCAAAGCGAATGAATACGATGTGCTTGTGCTGGATTTGATGCTACCCAAACTATCCGGACTGGACGTACTGCAGCGGCTAAGGCGTGACGGCCGAAAATGCGCGGTGCTGATTTTATCGGCCAAGGATCAAATAGAAGACCGAGTCACAGGGCTGGAGATGGGCGCGGACGATTATTTGGTCAAGCCGTTTGCCTTCGACGAGTTGTGCGCCAGAATTCGCGCCCTGGGTCGACGCCATCAGGAAATCAAAATTCCTGACATTGACCTGGGAGGCATTCACATCGACTCTGCAAAACGCGAAGTTGCCAGCGCCGACCAGATTATTGCCTTAACGCCCTCGGAATACCAATTACTCGAATGCCTGGCCATGCACCGGGGTTGCGTGATGACCAAACATCGGCTGCGGGAATGGTTGCACGACAGCAATGCGGATGCATCGAGCAATGTTGTTGAGGTGCTAGTGAGTTCGCTGCGTAAAAAGCTGCGTACCGTTGGTGCAGAGGATGTGGTCAAAACGCGCCACGGATTTGGCTACCTGATCGAATAGCATGAAATCTATCCGTGGAAAGCTAAGCCGAAACCTGCTTGTTGGGACAAGTCTACTCTTGCTCATTACATTTTTTTTCCAGGAGCACCGCTTCCGCCTGCAGCTGGAAACTGATTTTGACGATAACCTGCTGACCAAATCGAAAGCGTTGGTCACACTAACAAAGCAGAATAACGGTGTGGTTGAGCTGGATTTTGCCGATGAAGTGATGCCGGAATATGACGCTGCCGTAGCACCGGAATATTTTCAGCTGTGGCTTGCCAATGGCGAACTGGTGGAGCGCTCGCGTTCGCTGGATGGACAAGACCTGCCACACAAAAAAGACCTGGCCATTGGTGAAACAAAGTTTACCGACATAGCACTTCGCGATGGTCGTAGAGGCCGCATGGCGCAGCTAAAGTTTATTCCGTACGGCAAAGACAGTAAAGACGCGCAACGCAAATTCGATGCAAGCGGCGACCGTATTGAGAAGAGGCTAATAAGCAGCACGCAAGCGCATTTATCAGTAGCCCGCGAACGCGAAACGCTGGACGATTCGCTAACGTCGGCGCGACTAACCCTGGGATTAACATCGTTACTGTTCCTGGCAGCGTTGTTTATTCTGGTGAGAATAGCGGTTGCCAAAGGCCTGGCGCCGCTACGCTCAGTGGCACGACAGGTTCGCGCATTAAATGCCAACTCACTGACAGAACGGATTTTAAGTAAACAGGCGTTGCAGGAACTGGAGCCAGTTGTCACCCAGTTAAATCTGCTGCTCAGCAGGCTGGAAACTTCTTTTGATCGCGAAAAACGTTTCTCCGGTAACGTTGCGCATGAGTTACGCACGCCGTTGGCCGAACTTCGTTCTATTGCCGAAATTGGCAGCAAGTGGCCGAATGATGAGCAGTTAGTGCGGGAGTTCTTTGCCGACTTACTGGATGCAACCGAAAGCATGGAGCATACGGTATCGAACCTGCTGGCGTTGGCACGCTGTGAGGCCGGCGACGTCGATGTGCTGCTGGAGCCGGTCAGCATTGTTGAACTGGTGCAGGATGTCTGGATTCAGTCAGCAACCAATCCTGGTGGCAGATCGTTGCACATCGAAGACAACGTTACGACCGTCATTGTTCGCACCGACCGCAATAAAGCAAAAATTCTGGTGCAAAACCTGATATCAAACGCGCTCGAATACAGTCCGGAAAATACCGGTATTGTGATTGCAGCGCAGGTTCACGATAACACTATCGATATTGCGTTTAGCAACCAAAGCCTGCTGCTTGAACAACAGGATATCGACAAACTGTTCGACCGCTTCTGGCGCAAGGATGCGGCTCGCACCAGCGGCCACCATGCGGGCCTTGGCCTGTCACTGGCCAGGGCCTTGGCCGATGTGCTGCGACTCAAATTGGTTCCAGCGCTTGTTAACGAGGTATTCACCATTCATGTCACAGGGTTCGTACCCGCCGGCATTGCTGACGCGGACGGTTCTGACTCGGTGTAGCCGAGTTCAAGCTAGCCAAATAAATTCTGCTGACGCAGTAATTCAAACGTAGCGAATAACAGAATAAAGTGATCGATCCGATTTACCGAAAATAAAAACAAGCGCTTGCCGATTAGTTCCTGTCGTTGAAACGTCTAAAAGTTGTGATGCAATAGAACAGCAATTGGCGTGACTTAACCACGCCCGCCTGCGACACACGCTGGTGAAAACACAACCTTTTCCCTATCTGCTTGCGCCGCAGATCAAATAGAAGGCAAGCAAGCGTAATGCACACTATTATCGAAAAAATCGACCGCATGCTCATCGTGAAAGCGCTGTTCTTTTTGCCAGATGAACAGAAGATTCGGCTCGAACGCTGGCTGCGTGGCAAGGAAGAGTTTCGCAAGCTACAGCAGGCCGACGCCGTCATCGTGTCTTACGGAAAAAGCGGTCGCACCTGGTTACGCGTGTTGCTGTCGCGGTTTTATCATTTGCAATACGGTTTAAGCGAGCACCAATTGATAGGCTTCGACAACCTGCACCGCAACAATGTGTACATTCCACAATTGTTTTTTACCCACGCCAACTACATTAAAGACTACACCAACAACCACAATAGTCAGGCCGACTTCTACACCAGCAAGGTCGTGCTGCTGGTTCGTAACCCGCTGGATGTCGCCGTATCACAATTCTTCCAGTGGCAATACCGCATACGCGCGGGCAAAAAAGCCCACAACAGATACCCGGCACACGCTAAAGAACTGAACATTTTCGATTTCGTTATGGCGCAGGACACCGGCCTGACCGCTATTATCGACTACCTCAACGGCTGGGCTAACGAAGCAGAGCAAATGTACAAATTGCTCATTGTGCGCTATGAAGACCTGCACAGCGATACCGCCAATACGTTGGACACTATCGTCAATTTCATCGGCACCCCCGGCAGTCAGCAGCATATTGATGCCGCCGCAAGCTTCGCCTCGGCTGACAACATGTGTAAGCTGCAACCGAAACAAACGTTCTGGCAGAACGGCAGCCGTCTGCTCGCCAGGAAGAGAAATAACCCCAACAGCTACAAGGTGCGTAAGGCCCAGGTCGGCGGCTATAAAGATTACTTTAATGATGAGCAGCTACATATCTTGCACAAAATTGTGGCTGACCGGCTGCATCCTATGTTTACCGAGAAACATGCCTCAGATGGACCACTGCGTTTTCATTCAGACCAACCACAAGCAGATGGATGGCGCCAGGGTCGTCGCGTATGCTTTGCGGCACTGCTCGCGAACCAACGATAAGCAACCGCCTGGCGACCAATTCATCTCGCTAAAACGTCTAACGATATAGTGATGAAAACGACAAGCAACATTTCCTGCCGCGACGATGTGCGACTCGCCAGGCGAGTCGATGCCGGAGATGAAGCGGCATTCAGGCAGTTTTTCGACGAGAACTATGACCGCATGTATCGATTCGCGCTCAGCCGTCTCGCCAGCGATCATTCGACAGCGGAAGATATTGTGCAGCAATCTTTTACCAAGGCACTGGATAGCATCGGCAGCTATCGAGGAGAGGCACAACTGTTTACCTGGCTATGTACTATTTGTCGGCATCAGATCATAGATTGGCAGCGTAAGCAGCAACATTATCAAAAACGCATTGTGCCGATCGAGGATTACCCCGAGATCCAAGCGGTTGTTGATTCGTTTCAAGCGCCAATCGGCGACGATCCTTTTCTGGCAGCGCAGCGAGAGGAAGCGGTGCGTCTTATTCAGGTGGCACTCGATCGGTTGCCGGTCGCCTATGGCGACATACTTGAATGGCGGTATTTGCATGGGCATTCAGCGAGGGAGGTAGCCGCGCGCCTCAATGTCAGCGTTGAGGCCGCGAACTCGCTGACGGCACGGGCCAAAAAGGCCTTCTCCGAAGTTTACACGCCACTTGCCGAAGCGGTTATACCGTCGTGATCGCGAATTGAAAAACGTGATGAATTATTATGACTGACAACATCGAGACACAATCAGGAGACGCGAGAGATCCGCTTGCTGACTTGCTCAAGCGTGGCAAACCTCGTCAACCGGCGCCGCAAGCCGCGCGCGAGCGTGCATTCAAGCTGCTACATGCGCGCTGGTCCGAGCGAGTGCAGCGCAAGCGGCAGCGCCGCCGGGTGGTTACCTGGGCGGTTGCGGCGTCAACTTTTCTGGCTGTCGCAATCGTATTCAATACAGTTAATAACGGCGGCTTCACGTCGGGCGCCAGTGTGGCGGAAATTGCACGCTTTTCCGGCAGCGATGTATATTTACGATTGCATCGATGGTCACAACCAACGGCTATCTCCTCAGTCGATGCTTTGCCCGCCAACAGTACGCTTATAACCGGCGCCGCTTCACGGTTGGCGCTCGCCTGGAAAAAAGGCGGCTCATTACGTATGAAAGAGGAGACAGAAATTACTATCGTCTCGCCCGAGCGCGTCCGTTTAGTCGCCGGTTCGATTTACTATGATTCTATTGCTAACCACAGCGCCGCGGCTGAACCAAAGTCGTTGGCTATAGCAACACCGTATGGTGTAGTCACCCATCTCGGCACCCAGTTCTCGACGCGGATGCGAGCTGACGTTCTGACGATCAGCGTCCGCGAGGGTGAGGTAACCGTAACCAACGGCAAGGATCGTTTATTGCTCGCTGCCGGCGACGAATTCGATATTGACCAGGCCGGCCTGCGTGCGCAACGACAGGTAGAAGGTTACGGTGAGCAATGGCAATGGGCCGAAGATATCGCGCCTGCTTTCGACTCTGACAAACGCTCCGCATTTGACTTGCTGAAGTGGATTGCCCGCGAAACCGGTCATACCGTTCACTATGATAGTGACGATATAGTGACTTTCGCGCGCCAGGGAACGCTGACTGGCATGCAAGGGTTGGCACCCATGCACGCGCTGAAAGCACTGCCTTATGCGACCGATTTACGCTATGATATTGTCGATGGTGTCATCAATATAAGCACTACAAACTTGCCGAATCGCAATCGGCAAACTGCACCGGATAGAAGATAATAACGACAGTGCTAAGTGGGTTGTAACAACGCATTGCCGTTGTTCGAGCAACTCAACGGGGTCGTCACGCTTGTTCGCAATGGACCAACTTTGGCCGTGCCGGCGCTGTCTGCAACCAGGCAATGTGTTGCTATGCGGAATCATTGCGGTACTGGGTTGCACCCTGCCTGTTTGTACTCCGGTGCAAGCGCAAACAAAGTCAGCCCCCCGCGTTCAATTCGTGGTCGGTCAATCGATCAAGCGAGGGCTTGACGAATTGCGGCGTCAGGGCATGCCGTTCGCCTATAGCAGCACGCTGTTGCCCGCCGAGATGATCGTGCGCCGCCGACCGAAGAGCAGCGATGTAATGACAGCCGTGAAGGAGGTGTTGCGCCCGCACGGCCTGACGATTGAAGATGTCGACGGGCTCTACGTCGTAAGTCATGACGACAGCGCGAAACCCAGGGTTGCCAGGCGAACCCGGACTAAACCCGACCCGGAAACACCAGCCCTCTCCGAAGTGATTGTGTCGGCCAGCCGCTACGAGCTATTGCGCGACGCCGCGGCGGCACCGCAGGCAATCGATCAGCGCGCCATTACCCAACTGCCCGATCTGGGCGATGACCCGTTGCGCGCCGTGCAGCGATTGCCGGGTGCGGCCTCAAACGGCGTTTCGGCGCGCACCCATTTGCGCGGTGGATCAGAACGCGATACGGGTATTGTTCTCGATGGTCATCGCCTCCTCGACCCCTTTCACGTACGCGATTATCAAAACCTGTTCAGCGCGATTGACGTACGCACCATCGACGGCATTGAAGTTTACACGGGCGGGTTTCCCATCCGCTTTGGCGATATCACCGACGGCCTGGTGTTGATTGACACGCTTTCGCCTGAGGAACCGCAGCGAACCGAGTTAGGCTTAAGCGTTTTCAACACATCGCTGTTAAGTGTCGGTCAGGTTGCGAATAATGAAGCACAATGGGTATTCTCTGCGCGTCGCGGCAATCTCGACAAGATATTAGATGAAAAATTTGGCAACCCGACTTACTACGATATTTTCGGCAAAATTAGCGTCAACTTCAGTCCGACCACAACCATTGCCGCCAACGCCTTTATCGCCAATGATCAAGTCAACATCGTTACTGCCGCTGACCCTGACGAGCGCGAGGAGTCAAATAACGAAACCCGTAATACGCAATTCTGGGTTTCCTGGGACCAACGTTGGACGCCGGCGCTGTCAAGCCAGACCCAGTTTTCTTTCAGCGACTTTGATAGCGAGCGTGTGGCCTCAGTCAACGATCCCGAGAAGATTATCGGTCAGTTAAGCGATCGGCGAACCGCTAGCATAGCCAGCCTTCTGCAAGATTGGTCGTATGAGTTGAACGACGCCCATCATCTGACATGGGGCGTGGAATTCCAGCAGGAGAATGCGGACTACGACTATTCATCCGCCACTGACTACTTTGGCCTATTTCTCAATCTTCCAGGCAATGAAAATTCCCGAAGTAGTACTAACCAGAGACAAGTCGATAGCAATAGCTTCGCATTTTATCTCTCGAATCGATGGCAACCTGGCGACAAGACGGTGGTAGATATTGGCCTCCGCTGGGACAAACAGAAATTTGGCGACACAGCCAGCGACAGCCAGCTCAGTCCTCGATTCAGCATTCTCTACGCCATTAGCCCAAAGGCAAATATTCGAGCGGGTTGGGGTCGCTACTATCAGTCGCAAGGCATTCACGAACTACAGGTCGAGGACGGAGTCACTGAATTCTTCCCGGCGCAACGATCCGATCAGTGGATAGCCGGCTTACAGTACCAGTTAGGCGAGCGTTATTCACTGCGTGCTGAAGCTTACTCCAAAACCAGCAAACGTTTACGACCGCGTTACGAGAACCTGTTTGACGTCTTTACGATCATACCGGAGCTGGAGCCTGACCGAGTCGCCATCACCGCCAGTGAGGCTAACTCAAGAGGTCTGGAACTATCGCTGAACTACGACAACGATGAGGGTTTTAACTGGTGGCTAACCTACGCGCTGGCCCGGGCGGAAGACAGCATCGATGGCACCGACGTAGCGCGAACCTGGGACCAAAAACACGCGCTGCAGTTGGGGTTAGCATGGAGCGGACAACGCTGGAGCCTGAGCGCGGCTACGAAACTGCATAGCGGTTGGCCAAAAACGGATGTTTCTCTTAATTCATCCTCTGACCCCACTGCGCCAGTAGTGGTATTTGACGAACGCAACGCATCGCGCTATGGCGATTTTGTAACGCTGGATCTGCGCGCTGACTATAAGTGGCCACTGCCTGTCGGCACGCTTTCCTGGTTTCTCGAAATATCCAATGTGACCAATCGAAATAACCCCTGCTGTGTGGACTTTGATTTGGGAGAAGACGGTAATGGTAGCGTGATTCTCGATAAGGAGACTGAGTACTGGCTGCCTATTATTCCGGCGACCGGGTTGTTATGGGAATTTTAAAACTGTTATGCCAGGCGCCCGGCCAGCTTGTACGTCGAAGCAAACGCGATCAGGCAGCGACACCGAGTACTCGGCCAACCCCGGCAGTTAGCGCCATTGCCAGTGCGCCCCAAAAGGTGACGCGCAATGCGCCAACCTGGATAGATGCGCCGCCGGCACCAGCCGCAAGCCCACCCAGTAACGCGAGGAAGATCAGCGATGCAACTGCTACGAGCAATATAATTTGAGTTTCAGGCACAGCCCAGGCGACTATTAGTGGCAGCGCTGCGCCAACGATAAATGTTCCCGCAGAAGAAAATGCCGCTTGCAAGGGTTGCGCACTAACACTCTCCGATATACCTATTTCATCTCTCGCGTGTGCACCAAGTGCGTCATGTGCCATCAGCTGGCCTGCAACCTGTTTTGCCAGAACGGGTTCAAGCCCCCGATCTTCGTATATTTCCGCAAGCTCCTCTTTTTCAGATTCGAAGTCATGCTGCAACGATCGACTCTCGATTGCCAAATCCGCTTTTTCAGTATCGGCCTGTGAGCTTACAGAAACGTATTCACCAGCCGCCATAGACATCGCCCCGGCGACCAAACCGGCAACGCCTGCAAGCAGAATGTTGTCCAGTGTCGCGTTAGCCGCAGCAAAGCCAATAATAAGACTGGCAGTCGACACAATGCCGTCATTTGCACCTAACACGGCGGCGCGCAGCCAGCCCACGCGGTGTGATCTGTGCTCTTCAGTGTGACTCATAAATTGCCTCGTTGATTTCAATGCATACATCGCCAATGTCAGTCGCTGAACACGCGCTAAACTGCGCTGCGTGGCTAGTTGCACTGTTATTCCATTGGCAACATTAAAGGTTGAATCCAGTAGTGTAAATCGGCGCCTGCGAATTGTTCGCGAAATTCCCGCACAAAAGACCGAGCGCGAGCGACTTCCAGCTGAACTTGAAATTGCAGACGCCGTTGCCGGCCACTGACCTGTTCCGCTGTACTCAAATTGTCGTGGCGCGAACTGTGGCCGTATACCGGCATGCTGGTAAAACCCGTTTGCTGTTCGTTCGCCAACAACCAGTCTATCATCGGTTCTTCCAGGCTTGGCGCTGTGGTAATCACGACCAGCACCTGCTCTACTTCGTTCATGTACGTTGCTCTCCTGCTTGCCCGAAACGCCGATACAAGATTGGCAATAGTATGAGGGTAAGCGCTGTTGCAGAAATCAGCCCACCAATCACAACGATCGCCAGTGGCCGCTGAATCTCCGAGCCTGGGCCGCTGGCGAACAACAGCGGCAACAAACCGAAGGCCGCTATACTGGCGGTCATCAGCACCGGCCGCAAGCGTCTTTGCGCGCCTTCTACAACCAATGCTTGCAGGCTGAGGCCGCGATCGTAGAGCTGATTAAAATAGGTCACCATCACGACGCCGTTCAATACGGCGATGCCCAGCAAGGCGATAAACCCCACCGATGCCGGCACCGAGAGATACTCGCCAGACACCCATAGCGCGAATACACCGCCGATCATCGCAAACGGGATATTGGTCAGCACCAGCAGTGCCTGGCGCACCGAACCAAAGGTAGAAAATAGTAGCAGGAAAATCAGCCCAATCGCGATGGGCACCACGATAGCCAATCTGGCGGCGGCGCGCTGCTGGTTTTCAAATTGACCGCCCCATTCCACATAGTAGCCGCTGGGCAGGTCGACCGTGTCGGCAACCGCCAGCTTCGCCTCTTCGACGAAGCTCACCAAATCGCGCCCGGCGACATTACTGCGCACCACGGTAAAACGTTGACCGCGTTCACGGCCGACCGACACAACGCCTTCCACCCGTTCGATTTTAGCTACCGTGCTGAGCGGCACCTGAGTACCATTTTTCAGCGTGATAGGTAAACTGCGCAAGGCTTGCGGAGAGTTGCGCACGGCCGGCCCGGCGCGCAACAATATGGGCGTGCGCCGCTCGCCCTCCTGCACGATGCCGAGTTGCAGGCCTTCGATTTGCGCTCGCAGAATTCGCTGCACGTCGTCGCCCTTTAGCCCCAGGCGGCCAACCGCAGTTTTGTCGATGCGCAGCGCAAAATACTGCACCCCCTGGTTTTGGCTAGCGAACACGTCTTCGCTGCCTTCGGTGGCACGCAACACGGCCGCAACCTCTTCGGCTTTTTTGTTCAACACCGCCAGGTCCGGTCCAAACAGCTTGGCCGCGACATCACCGCGCACGCCGGTCAGCATTTCCGACACCCGCATCTCGATCGGCTGGGTGAAGCCGTAGGCGATGCCGGGAAACTGGTCCAGCACCTTCCGGATGGTATCGACCAGTTCTGGTTTGCTGTCCATCCGCCATTCCTCGATGGGCTTGAGCACCATGAAAACATCGCTCTCATTCAGCCCCATAGGGTCCATGCCAATTTCATCGGATCCCACCCGGGCGACGATACGGGTCACCTCGGGCACTTGTTGCAGAATGGCTTTTTGCACTCTCAGGTCGAGATCGACCGATTTGTCCAGTGTAATCGACGGTAGCTTCTCTAACTGCACAATAATGTCGCCTTCGTCCAGGGTGGGCATGAAAGTTTTGCCAATAAAAAGATAGACTACCGCCGCCACTGCCAGCGCCGCCACAGAAGCGGCAACGACCCGGCGTGAATGCAATAAACACCACAGCAAGACTGGCTTGTACAGCGCGCCGAGTTTTCTGGGCAGCCACGGCTCCTCGTGCGCTACGTGTTCTAGCAAGAACGACGCCAGTACCGGAATTACCGTCAATGACAGCAGCAGCGAAGCGGCAAGCGCAAATACAATCGTTAACGCCACCGGTGTAAACAGCTTGCCCTCCAGACCTTGCAGAGTCAGCAACGGCAGAAATACGATGATAATAATGCTGATACCCGACGTCACCGGGACTGACACTTCTTTTACCGCGCGATAGATTAAATGCAAGCGCGGCTGGCGACCGCTCTTTTCGGCATCGCCCAGATAACTGGTGATGTTTTCCACCACGACTACCGCCGCGTCTACCAGCATGCCGATGGCAATGGCAAGGCCACCCAGGCTCATCAGGTTGGCCGACATATTAAATTGGCGCATTAGAATAAATGTGGCCAGCGCAGAAAGCGGCAGCACCAGCGCAACCGTCAATGCAGCACGCACATTGCCGAGAAATAAAAACAGCAGTATCACCACCAGCAGGGTGGCCTCGGCCAGCGCCTCGGCTACCGTGGCAATCGCGCGTTGCACCAGATTACCGCGGTCGTAAAAAACTTTAATTGTCACGCCCTCGGGCAGCGTCGTTGCGATCTCGGAGAGTTTTGCCCGCACCCCTGCAACCACTTTCTGTGCATTGGCGCCGCGCAAGCCCAGCACCAACCCTTCGACCGCTTCGGCCTCGCCGTTCTGACTGACCGCACCGTAGCGGGTGATGGCGCCAATTTTAACGTCGGCCACATCGGCCACCGTAATCGGCATGCCGTTGCGAACGGCGACGACGATGCGACGCACGTCGGCCAGCGTTTTGATCTGCCCTTCCGAGCGCACCAGCAAGGCCTCTTCGCCCTCGTTCATACGCCCCGCGCCATCGTTGCGATTATTGGCGCTAATAGCCTGCTCCAGCTGCAACACGTCAACACCGCGCGCCGCCAGCCGCTGCGGGTGGGGAACGATTTCGAAACTGCGGGCGTGACCACCCAGCGAGTTGACATCGGCAACACCGGGCACCGTGCGCAAAGCCGGACGAATAACCCAATCCAGTATTGTGCGTCGCTGCATCAGCGATACGTCACCCTCGACGGTGAACATAAACATTTCGCCCAACGGCGTGGTCATCGGCGCCATGCCGCCTTCAACGTCGGCAGGCAGCTTTTCCCAGGCAGCGCTCAAACGCTCGGCCACCTGCTGGCGCGCCCAGTAAATATCGGTGCCGTCGGCGAAATCGACGGTGATATCGGTCAGGGCGTACTTTGCCACCGAGCGCAGCATGACCTGCCTGGGTATGCCAAGCAGCTCGACTTCAATAGGTGCCGTAATGCGCGCTTCGACTTCTTCCGGCGTCATACCCGGCGCTTTGACGATTATTTTGACCTGCGTGGGCGACACGTCCGGAAACGCGTCGATCGGCAATCCGCGAAACGCCATGTAGCCCCCCGCAGCCAGCAATACAGCAAACAGGGTTACCAATACGCGCTGCGTTAGCGCAAATTGAATCAGCTTTGCCATTACTGCTCCTCGGTTTTGCTGTTAAGCCACAGTGCTTTCAGGGCCACCAAACCGGTAACGGCAATCGAATCTTGCATGCCAAGTTCGCCCGTGACATAAGCTTGCGTGTCGTCTCCACCGGACGTTTCCACACTCCGTACTTCGAACCC
Organism: Pseudomonadales bacterium; assembly: GCA_037969395.1. Taxonomy (GTDB): domain Bacteria; phylum Pseudomonadota; class Gammaproteobacteria; order Pseudomonadales; family JAUIET01; genus JBBKXJ01. Next base: position 37,677 of record JBBKXJ010000020.1, on the reverse strand, counting down.
ATCGCCGACGCGTGCGAATACGAAGCTTGAACCCGCGCTGTGTACCAGCGCGTGACTGGGCACCGTCAACACGGGTTTGCTTGCTTCGGCTTGCGTGGCGCTGAGAATTTGCACCGACACGAATTGGCCCGGGCGCAACCTATCGCCGGGTTTGGTAATCGCGGCGCGTACCAAAACGCTCTGTGTGCCTGGATCTACCTGGCGGCCAAGCATGGTCACCTCGGCGGGTTGGTCGACCGCGTAATCGGCAATAGCGACTTTCATGCCGAGCTCAATGTCATTGATCTGCTCTTGCGGCACCTGAATTTCCAGCCATAACGTGCTGAGATCAGCCACCCGAAACAACGGCTCCATCGAGTCGACGCGCTGCCCGCTATGAGCAGTCTGTTCCAGCACAACGCCGTCAATCGGGGAGTGAATCTGCATGGCGTCCTGCAGTTGGCGGGTTGCAGCCAGCGTCTTTATCGTGGCTACATCCATCCCGTTTAGTGTCAGCAGACGCCGGCTCTGCGCCAGCCGAGTCTCCGTCTCGTTGGCCGCACTGTGCGTTTCCTGCAAGCGGCGCTTGGCAATAATGCCTTCGTTAAACATTTGCTGGTCACGTTTGAGCTGCGACTGAGTGAGATTGTTAGCACTGGCAGCATCGAGATAATCGCGTTGCACAGACAAAAACCCGGGGCTTTGCAGCTCTCCCAGCACCTGACCCTGCGTGACTGTGTCGCCACTGGCGACCAGTAAGCGTGCAATTAAACCGGGCTGCGGCGCACTGACAACAAATTCGCTGGCCGGCGGCACCACCACGCGGGCGCTGGCGGATGCGGCGCTGAGCCGTTGCGCCGAATTGGGTGCCGCCACTTCAATGCCGAGATTGTCAATTTCAGCTGCACTTAGCACCAGTTTATCGGCGCCGAGGGTGGCGGCGGAGAAAAGACACGCGCCAATGATTGCTGCCAGCCGGGTCCATTTCATGGTAGTTCTCCACTCGCTTGATTATAAAAAGCTATATTGCGCTGAACTTCTATGGCCAGTCGCGACGCGGTGCGTGCCGCTGCCGCTGCGTTGTCCTGCAATTTAAGCAAGTCCAGCAGGTTCAGCTCGCCGTTTTGAAATGCGCTGTCGCCCATCGCCAGATACTGTTGAGCGATTTTCTGACGCGCCGTCGCCAGCTTAAGCGCCGACTCTGCTACGTGCAGCAGGTGTTCTGCTTCATGCAACTGCGTTTCCAGTTCACGCCTTTGCCGGTCGCGTTGCGCTGTGGCGGTGGCGACGGCACGATTGGCGGCAGCGATCTCAGTGCCGCGCTGCGCCCCGCCGCCGAACGGGATGCGCAGCGTGACACCAAAACTGTTCTCGACAGCGATGTCATTAGCCAGCCGTTCACGCCGCGGTCCTGCAATCACGCTGGGATTGTCTTTTGCCGCATGCACAGCATAGCGTCGTGCTGCTTGCGCACGACGCAGTTCGGCTGCAGTGAATGCCAGCAATGGGTGCTGTTCATCGAGCATTTCGTTGCCGCTCAACGTTTCGGTGAATTGCTCGGGATAGCGCTGCATGCCGGTTAAGCTGAAATACATTCTTTGCGCATCGATCTGGGCCGCCTGCGCCTCAAGTGTGGCAGTTTCCTTGTCCAGCGCCGCTGATTGAGCCAGCAACAGGTCGGCGCGAGCGACATCGCCCAGTTGGTGACGCCGTTTGACGGTTACCACCAGGCGCCTGGCAATTGCCTGCGATTGCTCAGCAAGGCCCAGGTTATTTTCCGCAATGGCCATGTCCCACAGCACGCTGCGCAGCTGACCTGCCACTTCCCACCGCAGCGCGCCTTGCGCCAAAGCGGCTTCCTTGCTGTACGCTTTACCAAGTTTTTTGGTCGCGGCGCGCTCACCCCAGCGCCACAGCGGTAGCTCAATGCCGGATTCAAATTCTTCCAGGCCATTGGCGTCGTTGTATTTGTCGGTCTGGTAGCGCAGCGACAAGGCGGGGCTGCCGGCAATCCAGCTGCGGCCACGTCTATTCCAGGCATTGGCTTCCCGGGTCCGCGCATTGAGTTCAACGATTGATGGATAGCGTGCAACGGCGGTGTGCAACACGTTTGCCAGTGTGAGGTCCGCATCGGCACGAACGTCAACGTGATGATGATCACCCTTGCGTTCGATTTCTCGCGCAGGCACGTCGGCCGCCAGAGCAACGTTAACGGTGACGAATATGGAAAGCACGATGGTCAGGAGTTGTTGCATTGTGTTGTTAGCACCCTCAGTAATTGTCAGTTGTTTTCCGCGTTCTGTAGAACCAGGCAAATCATCATTCGTTGCAGTTAATAGCGAATGACGTATCGGTGTCGATGCGTGCACTGCCAATAGCGGGAATACGTTGTGGCACGCTAAGGGTGTCTGCTGACAGGCATCCCTGACGTGAATGGTGCACGCGCCAGACATTCGCTATATATGAGCACTGTTAAAGCTTACGCTTGCGCCCCGAAAACATGGCGAGGATCAAATTTTCGTGATGCCGCACGCTCTCGTAGATTGCGGCGGCTACATGTACGCAGACCAAACCCACCGTCACGTTGGCGACGACTTCGTGCACTTCCTCTACTAGTGCATCGCCCCAGTAAGCATCGGTGGTCAGCATCCAGCCGGTGACGCTGGTAGTGATCACCGCGCAGATAAGCGCGACAATCATGACGGCGGCGGCCGGATTATGGCCAACAAAGCGCGGCTCCCGGCGCTGTATCGCAGCGCGCACATACGCGATAAAGCGCCGCGGCGAGGGCACGAAATTCGAGAAGCGCGCATACTTTGTACCGACCACTCCCCACACCAGGCGTGCGGCAACCAGCCCGAGCGCAATATAACCGAGCACTTCATGAGGCTTATCGCCGGCTTCGAGAAAATAGGCGCCGAAGAATGAGGCTACCAGGCTCCAGTGAAAGACCCGCACGAACGGGTCCCACACTTTCACCGACTCAGGCTTCCCCGCTACGGTGGACGGTGTGCTCATCATCCCCCCCGCTGTTTGACAATTGTGCCGTCGACCGGGTTGAAATAGATCTCTACGTTTTTGCCGTCCTTGTTTTTGCCGTAGATCTCGTAGCAGCTGCCACTCGTTAGAAAGCGCTTGATCGTATAGCCATCGGCTTCGATTTTGGTTTTCATATCCTGTTCCGGCATCCACTTATCCTGCGGTTCTTTGGTACATTCCGGTGCCGCAGCAGCGCCGAAGGCCAATGTAGAAAGGGTGGCAATTGCGAATAGTTTGCAGGTAATAGCTTTCATGATATTTCTCTCTGTAATATGGGCGTAGCCCGTTGGATGAAACAAAGCGTGCGAGGCGAATGTTCGCTTGAAAGTGATGCTGCTACAATCGGGCACATGACCTATATGGTGAAATTTACGTCAAAAAAGGGGTATATATGACGGATGACCTACACGATTCGCGTGACTCAAAAATAACGATCTTCCTTTTTATCGTGATTTTGTTACTTATAGGCGGGGATTTGGTAGCGGACTATAGCGAAGGCGCGAGCTCAGGTCATCTGTCTCTCGAACTGCTGGTGCTGCTAGCCGCTGCCAGTGGCATTGTACTGTTGTGGCGTCGCTTAAATTCAACCCGCGGAGAACTCGACGTTGCGCGTTCAGACGCCGAACAATGGCGCAACGAAAGCCGTGCGTTAGTGCAGGGGCTGGGAGTGGCGATACAAAAGCAGTTTACCGAATGGCAACTGAGTAATGCTGAAACTGAAATCGGTTTTTTGCTGCTTAAAGGCCTGAGTCATAAGGAAATTGCGCACGTTCGCCAAACCAGTGAACGAACAATTCGTGGCCAGGCGCTGGCGCTGTATCGCAAATCCAGGCTATCTGGCCGATCATCACTTGCGGCCTATTTCCTCGAAGATCTGTTACCGCCGCTGGCTAGCGAGCACGCATAAATATTGCAGCTAAGTCTTAGCTAAGTTTGTACGGCTACAATCCGCACCATGAAAATTTCCCACGTATATGGTTGCTTAGTAAGACAGAAGGTGAGTGAGATATGCAACACCCAAACAAATTTATTGCAGTGATGCTCATCATGGGTGGCATTGCTACAACAGCCGACAACGTTCATGCCGACGCAGCGAATGCAATTAACATTAAATTTTGGGGTTAGTTACCGGCAGCCGGCAGTACCGGTTGAAGTACCCCGCCCCCTCGAAGACACTAAACATACCGTCAAGGCCGCCGAATGAAAGTGCGATATGCGTTATTAGCGCTCATTCCTGTATTGGCTTCCTGCGCGACCTATCGGCAGGTGCCTCTTTACGATGATTCGGCAGTTCTTGCGGCACCTGTCATTGAGGCTTTAAGCAAGGCAACCTCTGCCATCGAGCGGCGTTATCTGCGCGCAGCGCCAGTTGACATCAATGCGCCACTCGACTCCGACGCCATTGCGCTAATTGCCCTGCTACGCAACCCGGAACTGCAAGCGCTGCGAGTACGGGCGGGGGTCGCCGACGCGCAGTTGTTTGATGCGCGACTGATTCCCGATCCCGGTTTGTCACTTGGCGCGGAATTTGTTACCTCCGGTCCAGTGACAGCGACCTCCGGTGCCTTCACCGGTCAACTGGTGCAGGATCTCAATGCGCTGCGCACCCGGCGTGCGCGAATAACCGCCGCCAGGGCGGTGCAACAGCAGGTGCGGCTCGACCTCGCCTGGGCGGAATGGCAGACAACCGGCGCTGCACGGCTGGAGACCGTCAGGCTGCTGCACTTGCAGCGTATTGCTGATCTCGCTTTAGCGAACCGGAAGAGTGCGGAAGATTTACTGGCGCGCTCATTACGCGCCGCCGGACGTGGCGATCTGGCTCCCGATCAGCTGACCGCCACCCGCCTTGCCGTGCTCGATGCCGTGAGTCGGGCTCAACAGGCCAATATCGCATTGGTCACATCCCGGGTTGAACTGCGCCGCCTCACCGGGCTACCGCCCGATTGGCCTCTACTTATCGCTAACCACGCACTGCCAGCGCCCCCACCGAGCCTTGAAACGCTATTTGCCATCGCGCGCGCGCAGCGGCTGGACCTGGCGGCACTGCAAGCGGGCTATGCAGCGGAGGAGGCGTTGGTTCGCCAGGCGATCATGAACCAGTTCCCGTCGCTAAATATCGGCATTTCCGGGTCGCGGGATAGTAGCGACAACAGCTTCGCCGGCCCGCTGGTGGATTTCACCCTGCCGCTATGGAACCGCAACCGCGGCAAAATCGCCATCGAACGCGCCACCCGCGCAGCGTTACAAGCAGAGTATGAAAACCGGCTGTTTCAAACCCGTGCCGAACTCGCTGCCAGTAGAGCCAACCTGGCCGAACTGTACCGCCAGCGTGCCGAGATTGAGCCGGAAATTCCACCTTTGAAAAAGTACGTGGAGGAAACGCGGCGCGCGGCCGCGCAGGGTGACCTGGCCGAGGCAACCGCTATCACGGTAGAACAATCATTGCGCGACAAGCAACTGCTGCTCGCCGCCATCGACCAGGCAATCGCCGAGCAAGGAGTTGCGCTGGAACTCCTTACCGGTGTGCCAAGGGAAAGTTGGAAGCTATGAAACACACGTATTTTCTCGGTACGCTGCTGGCCGTCATCATGACTACAATCAGCGCCTGCTCCAAACCGTCGCCACCGGCAGCGACGCCCAGCGCGCTGGTGAAGCTTGCTACCGCGTCAACCGGGGCAGTGACGGATACTCTCACGGTTTATGGGGATGTCGCCGCCGATCTCTCAGGGCAACAGGATCTGGTTGCCCCGGTGGAGGCGCTGATTAAATCGATAGCCGCTCCGCTAGGCAGCAGCGTGCAGGCCGGTAGCGTAGTGGCAACGCTGTCGCCCAGTCCAGCGACCAGCGTGGTCATCGCGCAGGCAGCGGCAAGCGCCAACCAGGCTGACGCCGCTTACGAGCGCGCCAAACGGCTGCGCGCCGACGGCCTGGTAGGCGACGCGGAAGTAGAGACCGCTAAGGCCGCTGCTGAATCCGCCGACACGGCGCTCGAAAGCCTGCGCGGCCGCGGCCTGGTGCTTAAATCGCCGGTCGACGGCACGGTGACCAGCATCGGTTTTGCCAGCGGCGATCTGGTAACCGCCGGCGCCACCGTAGCAGTGGTAACCGTTGACGGCGACGTGCGTGCTCGCTTCGGCATCGATCCCACGCTGGCACGACGCGTAGCGCCAGGCGATCCGATTCGTATCTTACCAACCAGCGGTGGTTCGGCTTTGAACGCAAAGGTCGTCGCCATCGATCCGGTGGTCGATCCAGTGACACGGCTGGCGTCGATTTTCGCGATTATTCCGGCCGCAACCGAAATTTCCGCCGGCGAGCCACTGCTGGCCGAAATCACGATCTCGCGTACAGAAAAGGCCGTTACCATCCCCTATGCAGCGGTACTGAATGATGGCGGCCAGGCCTATGTGTATACGGTAAAAAACAGCATCGCGCAGCGCACTGACATTATTATCGGCGGCAAGAGCGGCGAGCTTATTGCCGTGCTATCGGGCGTTGCAGCTGGCGACGAGGTAGTCGCCCAGGGGGCAGCCGGGGTGAGTGACGGGCTGGCTGTGCGGACCGGGCCCCCTCCTTCACCTTCGGCTACGGCTACGCCGCAATGACAGTGGCGTTGCAGAAAAACAGTGCCGCGATATTGCTGGCTGCCCTGCTAATCACGGTAGCGGGAATTTTTGCGGCGATACAGCTGCCAGTCAGCCTGTTTCCTTTTATTAGTTATCCTCGTGTGACTGTCTCTGTTGAAGCCGGAGAGCGCGACCCCGCGGCAATGGCAGCGGCGATCACTCGGCCGATAGAAATCGCGCTGCGCGCTGTGCCCGGCGCGAAAAGTGTTCGGTCGACTACCAGCCGCGGTTCAGCCGAAGTGTCAGTCGATTTCGCCTGGGGGCAGGATATGGTCGCAGCCACCCAGGCAACCGAGTCGGCGCTTACTGCCAGTCTGCCCGACCTCCCTGTCGGCACCCGCTTCAATGTGCGTCGCTCCGACCCAACCATCTTCCCGGTGCTGGGCATCGCGCTGACGTCAAAAAGCCTGAAGCCTGCTGACCTGCGGCAAATCGCCGAGCTGAAATTATTGCCATCGCTTATCTCGGTCGACGGCGTGGCCGGTGTCGATATACTGGGCGCCGCGCCACGGGAATTTTCAATCAATGTTGACCCGGCACGTCTCGGTGCGCTGGGCCTGACACTGGCCGATGTCAGCGCATCGCTCGCCGCGCAGAATTCAGTAACAGGTGTCGGCCGCATCGAAGATCAGCACCAATTGTATCTCGTGCTGGTTGACGATCAGATTGCGGGTATTCAGGACCTGCGGGAGATGCCGCTCACCGTTGCCGGCACACCGAGTGCCGCTACGCCGAACGTTGGCACACCCGGCGCAGGCGTGGTTCGGCTTGGTGAAGTCGCTACCATTCGCAGTGATACGCAGCCCGTCTATACGCTGGTGAATTCCAATGGGCAGAGCGCCGTGTTAATTAATGTGCGGCAGGCGCTGGGCGGCGACACGGTTAAAATTGTTAAGGCGGTGCAGGCTCGCTTCGATGGCGCCGCTCTGCCACCCAGCGTCAAAGTGACGCCTTTCTACGACCAGTCAGAACTGGTGCTGGGCGCGGCGAATGCGGTCAGGGATGCGATTCTAATCGGCGCGGTGCTGGCCGGTCTGGTGTTACTTCTGTTCCTGCGTTCCTGGCGACTGATGGTGCTGACCGGCCTGATGCTGCCGGCTGTACTCGCAGCGGCGTGCATCGCGCTGCTGCTGCTCGGGCTGGGGTTTAACATGATGACGCTGGGCGGTATAGCGGCCGCTGTGGGGCTTGTCATCGACGATGCAGTGGTCGTACTGGAGCATATGATGCGCCGCCTGCACGAGAAAGGGGTTGCCAGTTCGGCAACGCTGCTCGCCGCTGCCGCAGAAATGGGACGCCCGCTGGTGGCTTCGACATGTGCAACGATACTGGTGTTCCTGCCACTGGCGTTTATCTCCGGCGTTACCGGCGGTTTCTTCAAGTCACTGGCCGTCACCATGGTGGCGGCGCTGGTCGTATCCTTCTTCTTCGCCCTTTACATCGTGCCGCTAATCGCCGCGCGCTGGCTGACAGCGAAAGACGCCGACCAGGTCGAACGCGGTGAGAAGGTTATGACACCCTTACTGAGGGGGTATACCCGCGCGAGCAAGCGCGCTCTGCATCGGCCTGGAATCGTCGTCGCTGCAGTTAGCATCGCCCTTGGCGTGCTTGGCTATATTGCCTTCACCCACGTTCCTTCCGGTTTTATGCCAAATATGGACGAGGGCGGTTTTATTCTCGACTATGTCGCACCGCCTGGAACCGCACTCGAAGATACCGACGCGATGCTGCGCCAGGTCGAGAACATTATCACTGCAACGCCTGAAGTTGCCAGCTATTCCCGCCGCACCGGCGTGCAGCTCGGTGGAGGTTTAACCGAGCCATCGGAGGGGGATTACTTTATCCGGCTGAATAACGGCAAGCGGCGTAATATCGAAGCGGTAATGACAAACATTCGCGACCAGGTGGCAGCCACCGTTCCCGCACTGGAAATCGAAACCGCGCAGCTGATGGAGGACCTTATCGGTGACCTTACTGCCGTGCCACAGCCAATCGAGATAAAACTGTTCGGCAATGACGCAGCCGCGCTCGAAAAAACAGCCGCTGAGGTCGGCGCCGCTATCGCAAAGATTCTGGGCGTGGTTGAAGTGGTCGACGGCTTGCGGCTGGCCGGCAGCGCCATCAATGTAGAGGTCGACCGCGGCGCGGCAGTGCAGGCAGGGCTTGACCCGCAGACAGTCGCCGACCAATTGGCGGCCTGGGTAGACGGCCAGATTGCGACCGAAGTGCGCATCGGTGAGCAATTAATTGCCGTGCGGGTGCGGGCACCGGCCGACCTGCGGCAGCGGGTCGAGCAGATTGGCGATTTCATGCTGCGCGCGCCGGACGGTCACCGGGTCAGCGTGCGTCAGGTCGCCTCCGTTGCCATCGCCGCCGGCCAGAAGCAACTGCAGCGGGAACAGCTCGCCCCCTTCATTGGTGTGACGGCTCGTCTCGAAGGGCGCGATCTCGGCTCTGCTATGACCGAGGTGCGCAACACGGTCGAGGGGCTCAACCGACCGGCAGGTATTCGCGTCGAATACGGCGGGCTTTATCCCCAGCAGCAGCAAAGTTTCCATGACCTCGCCATGGTGTTCAGTGCGGCGCTGCTGCTCGCCTTGTTACTGATCACCATTCTGTTCAAGCGTATCTATTGGTCGTTGTCAGCCATTATGACTATTCTGCTGGCAGCGGCCAGCGTATTGCTCGGTCTGTGGATCACCGGCATTGAGCTGAACATCTCGGCGCTTATGGGCCTGACCATGGTGATTGGCATGGTGTCGGAATTAATCATCTTCTATCTGGCTGAGATCCCAGGCGACCGACCGCTTGAGATAGCGGATCTGATTGAGGCCGGCAACAAACGGTTACGGCCAATTCTGATGTCGGCGCTGATTGCTATTCTCACTCTGCTGCCGCTGGCGCTGGGTTTCAGCCGGGGCGCCGGGCTGCAGCAGCCGCTGGCCACGGCCATCATCTTCGGCCTTATCGCCGCGGTGCCGCTGGTGCTATTATTTCTTCCCGCAATGATGGCCTTGCGGCTGCACAGTCCGCGCCCAAGTGTTAACCCTCGACCGATGTGACGCTGTTTGCAACGGGTACGGCAGAATTTTTGTAGAAATGACATTGTTATCTGCATAATTTGCAAGCTTTACAAGCCAGCGGGTCACGCTCGCTAACATCATTAGATTCCGCAAGCTATTTTCGAGAGGATATTCGCGTCTATTTGACGGGATAACGCTCGAACTGTGATACGTGCGCTGGACTGCAGCGTAGAACCTCTATTTAGCGCAAATTTTTTCAGTGCCGCGCAATTGGCCTATTTTGTGCTCTATGCAATTGATCAATCAGGTTGCTGATTGACTGATTAAATTCGCCGTACTCAATTCCCTCTAAAGGCAAGCAGATGTTTTTCTATCAGAAATTAACAAGGCATTCGACCTGATGCCGCCGGCGTCGCGTACTCAGGTACTGCAGGCAGTGGGCACAGCTGTGCCTGAACACGAAGTACATCGTGCGTTTATCAAGTGGGCAACTGAACAAATACCGGAGGGCCGAAATCGTAAGCTGTTCAATCGCATGGCTGGGCGCTCGGGCATTGACCGGCGCTGGTCGGTGTTGCCCGTCACCCCTGGCGGGGGTTCGCCGGTTGACACTGGTGGTTTTTACGACAGCGAACCGCTGCCTGGCACGGCAGCGCGTATGCAAGCGTACGCGCGCTATGCACCCTCGCTGGCTATCGCAGCCATTACCGATCTAAAGCGCAAAGTTGACCTGCACGATATTACTCATCTTGTATTCGCTAGCTGCACCGGCTTTATGGCTCCGGGTATTGATCAACTGGTGGCACGCGAACTCAAACTGGCCGACAATGTCGAACGTGTGCTGATTGGTTTTATGGGCTGCTATGCAGGTATTACGGCGCTGCGAACGGCGCACCATATAGCGCGCTCAGAGCCCAGCGCCCGCGTGTTAGTCGTGGCAATAGAGTTGTCCACACTGCATCTGTCACCTACTGATAAGCTGGAGGAGTTGCTTGCCATGCTGCAGTTTAGCGATGGCGCAGCTGCTGCGCTGGTAACCAGCCGTAACGGCAGCGATGAAGCCCTACCCGCCGGCGCATTTACCCTCGGTCGATCAACCAGCCTCACCCTGGCGGATGCCGACGATCTGATTCAGTGGCACATTGGCGACCGCGGTTTCAACATGCGGTTATCGGGAGAGGTGCCGTCGCGCCTGCAGGCAACGCTTGCAGATGCAGCCTTTCGCAGCCGTTTGTTTCCCTCCGATCAACCTTATACCTTACACGCGGTGCATCCGGGTGGACGTTCGATTCTTGATGCCGTACAGCGCGGCCTTGACCTGCCGACAGAAGCACTGTCGGTTAGCCGGGCAGTGCTGCAACGCAACGGCAATATGTCATCGGCCACGGTATTATTCGTATTAGCAGAGATGATGCAGCGTAAGCTGCAGGGGCGAGGCATTGCACTGGCGTTCGGGCCTGGCGTAGCGGTTGAAGGCATTGAGTTCATGAGCGAATGAACCCCTTCGTGTCGCTGCGCTCGCCTGTTAGCAAAGCAGAGCAAATGGATGCGGTGGAACTTCCTGCCGCTGCCTACGCTCAAGTATTAGCTGATTTGGGTCGCGTTAATCGAGCCACGCTGGCTATGCGCCCGACGCTCGCCTTTCTCAAAAGTATACTCCGCCAGCATGCCAGCTCCCAACCCTGGCGCATTCTCGATGTGGGTTATGGCGACGGCGGCATGCTGCGAGCTATTCGCCACTGGGCGGAACAGAGGAGTCAACCCGTTGCGCTTACGGGCGTTGACCTTAATCCCAACAGTGAGGCAACGGCGCGGCAGACGACACCTGCAGCGATGAACATCGAGTGGCTTGCAGGCGACTACCGCGAACTTGGCAACCGGCCCTGGGATATTGTTATCTCAAGTCTGGTTACCCACCATATGTCGACCGCAGAGCGGCTCGAGTTCCTTACGTTTATGGAACAGCACGCGCGGCTTGGCTGGTTCGTTAATGACTTGCATCGACATCGTCTGGCGTTTATGAGCTATCCCATACTCGCCACTTGTATGCGCGTTCATCCGATCGTTCGCGCCGACGGGCAGCTGTCGGTCGCGCGTTCGTTTCGTACCGAAGAATGGCAGACGACGTTGCTAAACGCTGGATTGTACGGGGAGGCGCGCGTTCGGCGCTTCTTTCCTTTTCGCCTGTGTATAGAGCGTATGAAACATGCAGCCACAGCACACAAGCGCTAGCCGGCCAATGGAAAGCATCGTTATTGGCGGCGGACCGGCAGGCACCGCAGCAGCAATTCGACTGGCGCGACAGGGCAATCGCGTGACAATTCTCGAACGATCACGCAGCGTGGGCGACGCTATATGCGGCGGATTTTTGAGCTGGTCAACGCTGGCGGCGCTGCAACAGCTGGGAATTGAGGCGCAAGAACTAGGTGGGCAAGAAGTTAATCAGCTACGCCTTTTTGCCAATGCAAAATCTCTTAACGTAGCCTTGCCACGCGCAGCGCTGGGCGTGTCGCGTCACCGGCTAGACAGTGTGATGCAGCGCACTGCGCAGCGCGCCGGTGCGATCATTGAGCGAGGCGTTCGCGTTCGCTCAGTTACTGCCGGCAATGAAATTATCTGCAAGGACAGCTCGGCCCGAACCGCTGAGGCAATTTTTCTGGCAGTTGGCAAACACGAACTGGCATCGCATAAACGCACCAGACCGCAGCGCCTTGCCAACGACCCCATGCTGGGGTTGCGCGTTCGTCTGCCAGCCTCTGCTGCCCTGCAAGGGTTAGTGGATAACAGCATCGAATTGCATTTGTTTGATCGCGGCTACGCGGGCCTGGCACTGCAGGAGCATGGCAGCGGTAATCTGTGCTTGGCGGTGCATCAGTCCCGGCTTAGCGAAGCTGGCGGTAGCCCGGCAGCGTTAGTGGCAATGCTGGCCGCGGAAAACCCGCAGCTTGGCGAGCGGTTACCTGCCGATGTCACGCAACTGGCGTTCGATGCCATTGCGGCGGTGCCGTATGGCTACTGTACCAGCAGCACGCAGCCTGGCCAGTTTCTATTAGGTGACCAGGCCGCCGTAATCCCCTCCCTGGCCGGCGAAGGCATTGGCATCGCCTTAGCGTCGGCGCGCTATGCCATAGCGGCGTTTGTTAGCGACGGAGGAGCCGGCGCCTGCCGCTACCAGCAGACCTTCGCTGCGGCGGCCAGACGGCCACTCTACCTCGCCGGCTGGGCCGCGCGCGTGGGTCAAACACCGCGTATCTCAGCCATCGCGCTGAACTTGCCAGTAATTGCTCCCGCTTTTATACGCACACTGCTTGGTGCGACTCGAATTAATTGAAAGCCGGTTAGCTTCTGCAACGCTGGAATTTCCACGTTAGTTACGCCACCGTTCGTTGACAAAGAATCATCTCCACCGCCGCACGTGCCGACGCGGCGGCGCTTTCAGTGCCGATGGTGCCTGCAGGGGCGCAGCCATCGCCCACGTTGAACAGCCCTTTTATCGGCGTATTCACTGGCATGCCATAACCGGCCCAGCGACGCATGCCCGGCGCCGCGCCGCGGTGTTTCGCCTTAACCAGGAAGGTGGCTTGTTCGGTCATTCCCGGAAAGTTCTGCTCCAGCTCCTCCATCGTGGGCTTGAACTGCTTGGCGAGGTTAGGCCTGGCGGCGTCTGCCGGCGCGCCGTAGGCGGTGTGCAGGTATTTACGCGCCGGCGACATATTGCGCGAGACCTCGGAGGGGATCTCAAGATAGATAAGATTTGTGTTATTGCCAAATACCATGCAGCCGTGGAAGCCCTCGATCAGTGGTTTATTCATCACGAAGCTAACATGCATGATGGGCGCATCCGCCACGTTGCTATACAGGCGGGCAGCGGCGCACATACCGCCCATCCCGGAACCGATCACCACGGCGTCAAATTTGTGATCCAACATCTTGTACCTCGATTTTGCTATTATCTAGCACTCGTGCAATTGCTGGACGCTACTGTGGGCCGGCTCCTGGCTGCACGGGCTTGCTCATGGAGCTGACGATCATTTATACTTTAGTCTTTTTATAAAAGAAACTTAGTACGAACTAAGAGTGATAATATGATAACCGCAGACAAGCAACGTATTGCCTCGATGACCGCCGCCGGACGTTGGGGAACTGACACACTGCACGGCCTGCTTGCGCGCCACGCCAGCGCGCAGCCGCACGGGCTGGCGGTAAAAGACCAGCCCAATCGTGAGGAGCTTACCGGCGATGTGCCGCTAGCCCTGAGTTGGGCAGAACTCGACCGAGCCAGCACTAGCCTGGCGCTACAGCTGCAGGCGCAGGGGTTGGGTGAAGATGATCGAATTATCATCCAGTTACCTAATATCACCGAACTGCTGGTGCTGTACTACGCCATCAGCAAAATGGGAGCTATCGCCTCACCCGTACCGGTGCAATACGGCAGCCATGAATTGCAGCATATTGCAGCAGCTCTTAATGCCGCCGCCATGATTGCCATAGGCCGGTTTCGGAACTCGGAGCTGGCCGCCGATGCTCGCAACGCACTGCCCCAGCTTAAAGTGCTGGCCTTCGGTGACGAGCTGCAGTTGAATCCGGCAGAGGAACAGCCCTTCTCTTCTGACATTGAAGACGATGCCAATCGGGTAGTGACAATTTGCTGGACCTCCGGTACCACCGGCTCCCCCAAGGGCGTGCCACGATCGCACAATATGTGGCTGGCATCCGGGCAAGCTACCGCAACTGCCGGCAGTTACGTGGCTGAAGACAAACTGTTGTGCCCCTTCCCGATGGTCAACATGTCTGCCCTTGGCGGGTTCGTGTTTCCCGCAGCGCTGTTAGGCTGCCCCATCGTTTTGCACCACCCTCTCGATCCGCCGCTGTTTCTGCAGCAAATGCAGGAGGAGCGCATTAGTTTCACCGTCACCCCACCGGCCTTGCTTAATCAGCTGGCGAAATCACCTGCTATGTGGAATCAGTTCGATTTCAGCGCATTGCGCCGCGTCGGTTCCGGTTCCGCACCGCTGTCGTCGGAGATGATCAAAACCTTCGGCAATGATTTTGGCGTTGAGATCGTCAATATGTACGGTTCCAACGAGGGCATCACCCTCTACGCTACGCCGGAATCGGCACCTGAGCCTGAGGTTCGAGCCTGTATGTTTAGCCTTCCCGGCGCAGACGACGATCTCAAGACCAAAGTGGCAGACCCGGCCACTGGTGAGGAAATCACCGCCAATGGCGAGCGCGGCGAGTTGCTGGTCAGCGGTGCCAGTGTGTTCGACGGCTATTTTGATCACGACAATGCTGATGTGTTCAGCGCAGACGGATACTTTCGCACTGGTGACCTGGTAGAAATCTGCGGCGACAACGGCGATTTTTACCGCATCGTTGGACGCTGCAAAGACATCATTAACCGTGGCGGTATGAAAATCTCACCGCTGGAACTGGATGTAGCACTGGAAGGACATCCCGATATCGTCGAGGCTGCAGTCTGTGCCTATCCTGATGAGCGCCTGGGTGAAAAAATATGCGCCTGCCTGGTGATGAAATCAGGAGTGGAGCTGATGACAATGGAGGCTATGCAGGAGTATCTCACTGGCTTCGGCCTGGCAAAATTCAAAATGCCCGAGCGCATAGAAGTGTTCGAGCAACTGCCGCGCAACGCGGTAGGTAAAGTACAGCGATTTATGCTGCAGGATACGGTCACTGCCAGGCAGGACAACTGACTTTAAGCAACTAAAACTCGCGTGCAAGCATGCACCTGTTTTCGAACTGAACAACGATAGGACACAAAAATCATGGAAGGTATACAACCGTGAGCAAACTGATAACCAGAGCCAGCTCCATCAATCGCGCGCTGGACCAGATTGGCGACAAGTGGTGTTTGCTGATCATTCAGGAAGTATTCTGGGGTATTAACTCCTTTACCGAAATGATGACGGCGATGGGAGTCTCGCGTGGCGTGTTATCCGATCGCCTTAAATGGCTGCAATCCATCCACTGCCTGCGCAAGGAAACCGAGCATGCAGGCGGCAAGCGCATGACCTACCATCTGACCAAAAAATCGGTTGATTTATACGACAGCGCGTTAATGGCGCTGGCGTGGGAACGACAGTTTTACAGTACGCCGGAACTGGACGGCGTTACCCTGCGGCACCACAAGTGCGGGCAGGTGTTGCAGCCGGAAATGCGCTGCCGCAGCTGCAACGGCGAGATACGCATGCAGGATATAAGCTATAAGCCCGGCCCCGGCGCCGCCCGCGATGAGCGCAGCAAGAAAGTGCGGCGCCGTTCCTCAATATCGGTACACGACGTGCCCAGCAAAAGAAGCGTATATCGCAACCTGGTCAACCTGGTGGGAGATCGCTGGACGGCTAACGTTATCGCTCTGTCGTTCCACGGTCTTACCCGGTTCGATCAGTTTCACCAGGAGTTGCCGGTAGCCACTAATATTCTTACCGACCGGCTTAAATTTCTGGTGGCACAGGGAATATTCGAACAAGCGGCTTACCAACAGCGACCACTACGTTACGAATATAAACTAACGGAAAAGGGCGAAGCCACGTTCCCGTGGTTTCTGACGATTTTGCAATGGGGCGACAAATGGTGTGACCCCAATGGCGACGGCAAGCCGATGCGGATAACGCATACCACCTGCGGCCGCGCTTTGAAGGGGCAAGTTAAATGCAGCGCCTGCGGTGAAGTGCTAAAAGCCCACGAAGTGCGCTTTAGTCTGGGAGAAAAGGTGGCCAGTTGACGGGGCAAAAACCTTCACAATGAGTTGCTGGAATGGCCGCCGTCGACCGTGATGGTTGAGCCTGTCATATAACGAGAAGCTTCTGACGCCAGTAACATAAAAGCGCCGTTGAGGTCATCTGCTTCACCAATACGCCGCTGCGGAATCTGCTGCCGCATTCACGGCGTCGTGGTAGTGCACTTTAACGTCTCGCAAGTGGCGGCCGTGGAATTAACCCACTGGTAGTGCGCATATAGTCAGCGTATTCCGGCTTTTCGCGCGCCAGTTTGTTATCCAGCGTGCGCTGCCCGGTCACATTAATGACCAGCCAGCTGTAGTCGATGATGATTTAACTCGGCCTGAACCGCGCGCAGAACCTGGCAATTTCCCTAAGGAATGGGAACGAAATAACTTGAAGGTTGTTGCGCCGGATTTTCGTTCGTTTTCGAGGCGTGGTAACAGGCGCATAGTCGAACTATGTAACTGTTACCGCAACGAAGAAGACAGGCGAAAAGACAAGCAAAAAGACAAGTTATTTCGTGACCGTTCCTAAGTACCTGAGCGCTCATAAATTCTCTCGGCGAATCAGTGTGGCTATTGAGAGGCAATTGTTTCTCTTTGCGCATACTTTCGAGTTTTGGCGCTGCTTGCAGATACCTGTTTTTGTTCAGCTCGCCTATTCTTGCATAAACAGACCGACGCTGCTATTCTTTTCATTTCATCGACGCCAGCCAGCCAGAAAACTCTGGTCGGGCAGGCCGCCAAACTTGTAGGAGTTAGCTATGTTGAACGTGTTAAATCAAGTAGATCTCAACATCCAAAGTGAAGGCAATCCGGTGCTTGAGGGTGGTTATGCGCCGGTCGATCGTGAAATCGAAGCTACTGATCTTGAGGTTATCGGCGAAGTGCCAACTGATCTCGATGGAGTTTACGCTCGCAATGGCTCCAATCAGCGGTGGCAACCGCCCGGGCGCTATCATATTTTTGATGGCGACGGCATGCTGCATGCAGCGACCATCAAAGATGGCAAAGTCACGTACCGCAATCGCTGGACCCGCACCAAAGGCTTCGAAATGGAAGAAAGGGCCGGAAAATCAATCTGGCCCGGTTTGATGGATATGCCAGACCGCAGCCTGCAACCGGTATGGGGCTCGGATCACTGGCTGAAAGACAATGCCAACACCGCCGTCGTTCCTTACCAGGGCAAACTGCTCACTACATTTTACCAGTGCGGCGAACCCTATCTGGTAAATGCCGCGACGTTGGAAACGGAAGGGCCTATCGACCTGAGCGCGCTGAATATTCGACAAGTCATGGCCCATTCACGCAGCGATTTAAAGACCGGCGAATTTATATTTTTCGATTACGACACGAAACCGCCGTACATGACTTACGGCGTGCTCGGAGCCGATGGCGGCCTGAAGAACTTCACCGAGGTCGACCTGCCGGGAGCTCGCCTGCCCCACGATATGGCGATTACCGAAAACTACTCTATTCTGCACGACCTGCCATTGTTCTGGGACCCGGTCCTGATGCAGCGAGACGTGCATAAGGTTACGTTTTATCCGGATATACCCAGCCGCTTCGGTATCATTCCACGCTACGGCAGCAATGCGGATATTAAATGGTTTGAAGCATCGCCAACCTATATTTACCATGTGATCAACGCCTGGGAAGAAGGTGACGAAGTCATTATGGAAGCCTGCCTCATCAACACGCCGGCACCCAGCGAGAAGGAGCTAAGGGGTGGGCCATTGCAGAGCGCCATTGCCTGGTCGCGGCTGGACCCCTACTACTATCGCTGGCGTTTCAATATGAAAACCGGCACAACCAAAGAAGAGCAAATGGATGATCGCTACACCGAGTTCCCGATGATCAATATGAATTATCAGGGCTTCAAGTCACGCTATTCCTATCACGTCGATATCGCGCAAGGCGAGATGCTGCGCATGAGCGGCATCGTTAAATATGATACTGAAACCGGCAGGAAAGATGTATGGGAGTATGGCAAAAACGTCTATGCCAGCGAAGCACCGTTTGCGCCGCGGATTAATTCGCAGGGCGAAGACGACGGCTATGTGACCACTTTTGTGCAGGATATGAACAAGGGCGGCGAATCGGCACTGCATATTTTCGATGCCACGTCGATAAGCCAGGGGCCAATTGCGCAAGTGAAAATTCCACAGCGTATACCGCAGGGCTTTCACGCCTGTTGGATGCCGGGAGATTCGGTTGTTTGACAAGGCAAACGACGACAACATCCGTCTGTACTTCTCTGCTGTCGTCTGCAATTGTTTTTTGGTTAGATGCCGCTTTTTTTATGGTGATTTGATCTATTACAATAGCCGCATCGCAGCGTTGCGTGGCGCCCACCATTCGTTTGGCCATCTATTTCGCAATGCCAGCGGAGCAGAGCTCACTGGAGAATGAGAATGACCGAAAATTCGAAATCAATAGACACCGAGCTTCCTCAAGCGCTGGGGTCTGCGACTCTAGCCGAGCTCGAAGCGATGGCAGAGGCGAAAAAGCTCTGGCTGCAAAAAGTAATCTGGGTTCATCATTGGACCCATGGCTTGTTCAGCTTTCGCGTTGAGCGGCCACGCAGCCTGCGTTTCAGGTCCGGCGAGTTTGTGATGATTGGCCTGAAAAACGGCGACAAACCGCTATTGAGAGCGTATTCGATCGCCAGCCCAAGCTGGGAAGAACATCTTGAATTCTTTTCTGTGAAGGTACGTGAAGGACCATTGACTTCAAGACTGCAACACCTGGAAGTTGGCAATTATATTTTTGTCAGTAAAAAACCTGTGGGCACTCTGATAATCGACGCGCTTAAGCCCGGCAAGCGGCTGTTTATGGTGGCCACTGGCACTGGCCTGGCGCCCTTCCTCTCTGTATTGCGCGATCCCGAGACGCACGAAAAATTTGAGGAAATTATTATTACGCATACAGTTCGCGAACAAGAGGAGCTTGCGTACCATAATTTTTTGGATAGCGAAATCCATGCCGACGAGATTTTTGGTGAGCTGTTAAAAGATCGCTTCACCTACTATCCAACGGTCACCAGAGGTGAATTTCAAACCAGGGGTCGCATCACCAACCGAATCCGCTCCGGCGATTTTGCGGAAGATATTCAGCTGCCGGATAATCGCTTCGACCCGGAAACGGATCGCGTCATGGTGTGCGGCTCGATGGCGTTCAACAAGGAGATGGCTGGCATGCTGGAGGAGCATGGCCTGACCGAAGGTCACAACAATAAACCCGGCAGCTATGTGCTGGAGCGAGCCTTTGTTGGATGATTGCTGGTTAGACAGTTCGCTTAACCTGGTGCATGCACTCATATGCATTTTACCTGAAAGAGTAACCGAGGATAAGCATCCATGACTATTAGCGTCGTCATCCCCCTGTGGCAGGACCGCCCTGCCATGGAGAATGTTGAAGTCGCACGTAATGCCGAACGGCTTGGTTACACTGAGCTATGGATCGGTGAGATGGCCACCTTCGACGCCTTTGCTTTCGCCACAGCTATCGGCAGTCTGCCCGGCAGTATGGCGTTTAACATCGGCCCATTGGCCGTGGCCGTGCGCTCTCCTATGACTATCGCAATGGGAGCGGCTTCGGTTGCCGCCCTCACCGGCCGTAAAACACGCGTGGCCATCGGTGCGTCCAGCAGCGTGGTAGTAGAGGAGTGGCATGGCCGTCCCCGCACACGCACAGCTAAACATCTTGACGAAACAGCAACGGCGCTGCGCGGCTTGTTGGCCGGCGAAAAGGTGCGTTTTGAGGGCGAGTTGGCGCGCTGCAACGGCTACCACCTGCGACTCGACGCGCCGGGAGCGCACGTTACGATAGCGGCCTTCGGCCCGGCAACGGTCAAAGTTGCTGCTCGGCAGAGCGACCGCATGTTACTCAACATGGTCACTGCCAAGGCGCTAGCGCGGTTCCGCCATCAACTCGATAAGGCCGCCGCCGAAGCTGATGGCCCGGCACCGACGCTGGCGGTGTGGCTTGCCTGCGCCGTCGACCCCTCTGCGGAAACCATCGGTCAGGCGCTGCGCGCCAAAGTGGGCTATCTGGCGGCACCAGGCTACAGTGAGATGTTTGAAGAAGCGGGATTTGGAGATTTAGTTACGCTAGCGCGCAGCCGACCCCACCCGAAAGAAGTGTTGGCTGCAATGCCGGCTGAACTAGTCAAAGCCGTCGGCTTGGTGGGCGATGCAGCATGTGTGCATGCGCGCATAGAAGAATACCGCGCCGCTGGTGCCGACGAGATTTGTATCGTTCCTGCAACTGAAGGTGACCCGGGCGGCGAACGCACATTGGCGGCAGTGCGGGAAATGGCAATCGATTGATAATTTGGCGACTGGCGTTGGCAGCGTGCTTGAGTTGGCGGGGCGTGCGGCGGAATTACATGGCACCCGTCACCCGTCTATAGTGACACGCTGCGGGCAGCCTGCGGCTGTGCAACAGTTTGCCCGGGTGCAAGCTGGAACAGCTTCAGCTTGCGTGCGCAGCACGTAGGCTGAATGGACGTGGCCTATCAAATCTCCAGGCCATTTTGTCTGACACCGGTTTAAACGAGCATATGCCCTTCCGCAACCCATTAAAAGCCCGGCAATTACCGGGCTTTTACTTACCTGTTTCTAGAAAATGGCGGAGAGGCAGGGATTCGAACCCTGGGTACGGTTGCCCGTACAACGGATTTCGAATCCGTCCCGTTCGACCACTCCGGCACCTCTCCTGAAAAGTTTTACTGGTCTCGCTCTCGTCCGGGCTAACTGAATTCCATTCCCAGCCTTTTACCGACAATTTCGTATGACTCGACTACGTTGCCAAGACCCTGGCGAAAGCGATCTTTATCGAGTTTTTCGCGGGTGTCAACGTCCCACAGGCGGCAGCCGTCGGGGGTGAATTCATCGCCTAGCAAGACCTTACCGTCGAATAAACCAAACTCCAGCTTGTAATCTACCAGCAACATGCCGGCATCGGCAAATAGCGTTTTGAGTACGTCGTTAACTTCAAAGGTCAGCGCCTGCATGCGCGTCACATCCTCGGGCTCGGCCCAGCCGAACGAGCGAATATGATACTCATTGATCATTGGGTCGTGCAGCTCGTCGTTTTTAAGAAAGAACTCAAACGTCGGTGGGTTTAAATCCAGTCCTTCCGCTACGCCGAGGCGCTTGCAGATACTGCCCGCTGTAATATTTCGCACTACGCATTCGATCGGTGCCATAGCCAGGCGTTTAACCAAAGACTCGTCAGCTGACAGCAGGCGCTCAAAATGAGTGGCAATGCCGGCTTGTTCAAGCTTTTGCATGATGAACGCGTTGAACTGGTTATTGACCTGCCCTTTGCGGTCAAGCTTTTCGATTTTCTCACCATCAAAAGCTGAGGTGTCATTTCTGAAGTGCAGTATAAGCAGGTTGTCATCGTCGGTTGTGTACACCGATTTTGCCTTACCGGCATAAAGCTGTTCACGTTTTTCCAATTTCCCATTACCTCTGTGATTGATAGAGTGTGTCTTTGTATTAACAGTAGAATATCGTTTTAGCTATTGCCGTCGTAGCGTGCGCTGTGCGCACCACCAATCGCAGTCATTGCAGCCTGTGGATTGCCACATGCGCACCCTACGGCTCTGCATTGCAAACCTGCTGCTTGGGCTGCGCGGTTACCTTTGATTGCAGAACTTCTCTCTTATTCACTACAAGCCAGCCAAAGCCGCAATTTTGATCTGCCAGCACGCAGTTGGCAAGCTGATCCTCGAATTCATCGAGCATTTGCTGCACATGCCGGTGCGAATTATTTTTGTCACTGATGTGCGCCATCACCAGGTGCTGTAAATTAGCGAGATCAATATTACGCAGAAAGTCGGCTGTTTGTGCGTTGCTCAGATGCCCCCAGTCACCTCCCACCCTGGCTTTTAGTTGCGCGGGATACGGTCCCTGCCGCAACAGATCAGTATCGTGATTGCTTTCTACTACCAGCGCATCGCAACCTTGGTAGCGCGCCAGCACATGCGGCGTAACGCTTCCAAGATCGGTCAATACCCCCACTTTCAAGTCGTTGGCGCTAAACGTGTACTGCACCGGCTCGCGTGCGTCGTGCGGCACCAGCGTCGGCTGCACTGTAAGATCTTTAAGCGTGAAGCTGGAATTGCTGCACACTGTTTGCATCGCCTGGCTGTCCAACTTTAATTTCTGCTGCGTACCGTGGGTGGCATACACGGGTATGGCATGGCGCTTCGCCAACGTAGCGACGCCGGCAATATGATCAGAATGTTCGTGCGTCACTAACAGCGCGTCGATTTGCTCAACACAGATGTTAATAGCCGCAAGCCTGCGTTTTGTTTCAGTGAGCGAAAAGCCACAATCAACTATCACACAGCAGTCGGCCGATTTAATAACGGTGGCATTGCCACGGCTACCGCTGCCAAGTGACGCGAATTGCACTAGGAAAGGTATCCTTTGACCCGCTCCAGCAGCACTTTAGCCTGCTCTTCATCAAGCTTTTTGTCGGCTGATTTACGAATGCCGATTTGCACGCCGTCATCCACACGCTCGACATTGAACAGATAACTTTTCGCCTCATCGTCTTCATCCTGTTTGCCGGCGCCGAACATCCTGCTAAAGAAGCCGGGCTTGTCATCGTCATTTTCCGGATCAAAAGCTACGTAATACAGGCCTTCGCTGCGATTCAGATCAACCACATCAAAATCGGCTTTCTTCAGCGCCGACCCTAGCGATGCCCAGGCGCGCTCGAACGGCAGGCTCAGTTTTACCACCGGCTCGCCGCTGCTATTGCGCACCAGGTTTACCCTGCTGACAGAGCCTATGCCCTGCGCCAGCAACGACACCGAAGCGAACTCCGAGCTGCTGGCCAGATGTTGCGCCAGTGTTTGTACCATCTGCTGTTCGCGATCGGCGCTAACCGAATTTTCCGGCCAGTCTATTTGCTCGGCAGACGCCGCAGCAAACGGCTGCTGATACTGCAGAATATGCACTTCGCAGCTGCTGCGCTGCACCCCCTGTTCAACCCGGAAGCGATAGCGTTCCTTGGTTTTCGGCGCATCATCACCTAACTGCTTCAACCAGCCGGTTTCGAGCAAGCCCTGGTCGGCTTGTTCACGCACTACCGGGATTTTGTTTTCCGCCAAAAAGTTTTTCAGCCGCTGCCACAAATGGCTGGGCGGCAAGTCGACCAGGATCCAGCGTTCATCGCCCAGTTTTTGGATACGTACGCTATTGTCAGAGCTAGCATTCACTAGCGGTGCCGGGCGCGGCACTTGAAAATTATCTTTTGGCAGACTTTCGTTAGTCACCTTGGGAATAACGAACAGTTCGTCTTCTGCTTCATAGTTAATGCCAGCCGGTACGGCCAGCGGCGGCAGTAACTTTTCCTGCAAATAATCGTTTTTACGATCACGAAACATGCCATCGTCACCGAAAAAGGTGCCACACGACGATAGCATGGCCACCCCGCAGAATAGGCTTGCAAGTCGCATCACTGTGGATTCGCATGCGAGGACAAACGTTACAGGTTTTTTGTCAGTCATATGGTCTGGATCTTAAGGGCTTTCATAATTGGATTTTAAACGTCGGGTGCTTCAGACCGAGCTGTTGTGGCCTGTCTTTTGCGAACGGGCGCGCAAACGATGCTGGCATAAGGCTACGATTTGTCTCGGCATTGCTGTCAGGCATGGTGACAGCACTGGCCCGTAGACTAACACTGCACGCCAGCAGCCTGCAGCGACGCAGTCAGTTCAGCCTGAAATTCAGCAGCCAGCGGGGTGAGCGGCAAACGCATGCCAGGGCCGATTTTTCCCATTTGCTGTAACGCCCACTTTACCGGTATTGGATTCGACTCCAGAAACAGCGTGCGATGCAGCACTGCAATGGTGGCGTCAATTTCTTTTGCACTAGCCGCGTCACCGCTGATTGCCGCCGCACAGATGGCTGCCATTTGCGCCGGCACAACATTGGCAGTAACCGAGATGTTGCCACGCCCGCCGGCTAACATCAGCTCTACTGCAGTGGGGTCATCTCCCGAGTACACAGCTATGCGGTCGCCACAGATTTCGATCAATTCGCGACCGCGCTGGAGGTCGCCGGTCGCATCCTTGATACCAACAATATTGTCGATGTCGGCCAGCCGGTCTACCGTGGGGTTTAACATGTCGCAGCTGGTGCGACCCGGCACGTTGTAAAGAATTTGGGGCACGGCAACACTGTCTGCGATTTTTTTATAATGCTGATACATGCCTTCCTGGGTGGGCTTGTTGTAATAAGGCGTGACCAGCAGACAGGCGTCTGCCCCCAGCGCCGCTGCCAATTTCGTTTGCATAATAGCTTCGCGAGTGGAGTTTGCGCCAGTGCCGGCAATGACCGGCACGCGCTTATCGGCACGCGCGATAATGCGCTCAATCACCTGCATATGTTCGTCTACGTCTAGCGTTGCTGACTCGCCCGTGGTGCCAACCGCGACAATTGCGGCGGTGCCCTGTTCGACGTGCCAGTCAACCAATGCGTCGAGCGCGGGCCAATCCAGCGCGCCGGACTCTGACATAGGTGTCACGAGTGCAACGATACTGCCAACTAGCATAGGGTGTCTCCGGGAGGGGGGGAAATCGATGACGCAATATTACTGACGAGTGTAGTTAGGCACAAGCGAATCGCCCGTGTTTATTGAACATTAACCAGTGGCACAAAAAGCTTTACGCCACTGTTAATGACGAACGAAGACTGCTGACGAACAAAGACTGCGTCAGCAATTCGCCAGCGTTGGCTGGCGGCTAGTTGTAGCCCTTTTCGTACTCAGGATTTTTGTGTCGTGAACCGAGCTTGAAACAGGGCTTGAACAAACCGAAATAACGCCAGCCCAGTAATTTGAAGGTTTTCGATTTGCCTTCGCTGGACGCAATAGCGTCGCTCGCCGCTGCCGTGCTGTCTTGATTGTGTTGCGCTTTTTTTGACATAGCCGTAATAGATTGCAAGTTATCAAGGTTAATTAAAGTGAAGTCTTGCTAAATTCAGACATCTCTTTGATGATAATATAAATAAATGCAAAAGCAATAGCGCAGCCGCTGATTATATGTTAAATGTTTCACGCTTTGCGCGGGCTTTGATATAGTCGCACCGACTACGCTGTAACGCACGTTCCAAAGTGTCAATTGTTCGACACAAAACCGCTTGCCGGAGACCACAATGCGCGCCCTGTTTGTCTGCTTTTTTTATACGTTTGCACTACTCGCCAGTACGCACAGCCTCGCCCAGCCTCTGGACGATGAAGGCAAAATTACGCCGTTCGAAGCCAGTGACGAAGAGTATGTGCAGAGTCAGTACGAACTGATACAAGACATCGTCAACAGCGAACTTTCGAAACGTTTCAATGGCGACAAAGCGCACGATTTGCAGCTACTGCAAAAACTGATTGATTCCGGCGCGATTAAAAGTGAACAGCGCCGTGAACTGCAGGCCCTGGGCGTGGTGTTAGGCAAAACGCTGGCGCAGGAATTTGAACTGCGCTGGGTAGTTTTTCGCGACACAGTTGGTCGCAGCAGAGCCCTGCAAATTGATGAAACGAAACGAGTCGTGTTCCCTATGACAATGATCAGCAGACGGCTTGAAGTCGACGCACGTGCCAATGTGCAGGAAATTTATGCCAAGGTCAGCGGCATTATCGAGTACACACGCGCCAATAACGTTCTTTACTAACTGCGGCGATTCGCCCTGCCGGCAACATAAAGTTCGCACCCATGAACTGCCACTACACTGACAGTTTTAGCGAATTGACGATTGCACCAAATACGCGCTCCATCAGCGATTTACCCGCCTCAGCCGAAATGCGCACCTTACCTTTATGGATTGCGGTCGCCAGCGAATTAACCGGCTCAACCAGTACTTTAATTCCCGCCTGGTTTACAAACATATAGTTGCCGCTCATAGAGCTAAACCATGCCAGCTTGAGGCGTCGTTCCACCTCGCCGTTGGCACCCATAAATTCAAACCAGGTACCGTAAGCGATGTCTTCCAGCTGTTTGCGAACTTTTTGCTCTTGCTCGTTTAAATCGTCCGTTAGCTCATTGTGCTTGAAGTCCAGCGCGATATCTGTTGCCAGAGCCGGGTCAATTGCGGCGTCGTTGGTAGCGTCCAGATCAACCACTTCAGGCTCAATAAACGCTCGTGCCAGTGGCGCGGGCCTGGCCGCGGCAGGCGCACTTTTCGCAGCCGGCGCCGCTTTGTTGCCGCTTGCGGCTGCTGAGCTGTTGGGCGCGGCAGGCTTTTTATAGTTTGCAATCCATAGCGCGTCCGGCTTTATGCGACTGGCGGCCTGCATCGCAGTGAGGATACCGTCGGCATCCTGCTCGGCGTAACCTGCAGCGATCAGGGCTTTTCGCAGCGCCGCGTCTATGCGTTCAATTGCCGCATGGCTGGTCACTGCGCCAGTAGTCTGCGCCAGAATCGACGCGTGCACGCGCACCACCGCCTGATTCAGCATAACAACGGCTTTTTTCCAGGTGTCAGAGTCAGACCCAAAGCGCAGGTAGACGAACACTAGAAAGTCAGACCAGGTCGTCTCCAGTGCGTCACTCGCGGCCAGCGGCAGGTTTTTTGCGGCACCGCGGCGGCGCACCAAACACTTGGCCTGGGCGCGTGCTACTTCCAGCTTGTCCAGACCCTGTTCGGCTTGCGACGTGCGTTTCTCGGCCAGCGCAACCCGCTTTTGCAGGTTGGCGGTAAAGTCGCTGAACTCTTCCAGCAGCTCGAACACGAAGCTGATGTCGGAACCAAAATCTTCCATGATGCGGTTAACGACGTATTCAATTTTGTCGTAAACCTTTAGATCGTCGCGACCGTCAACAATCCAGTAACCGCCCGCTTCTGCCAGCTCGTTCACCAGCCGCCGCGCCGGATGTTCAGCCTTGGCGAAAAACTGCTTGTCCAGCAGGGCAATTTTTAAAAACGGCGTATGCAGGTGGCTGATCAGTGCCTTGACGTTAGCCGGCAGGCTGTCGTCGTCCAGCACGTTGTTAAAAATCATGCCGACCAGATCGATAGTATTGGCATCGGGGCCGGATACTTTGCGCCGGTCTTTGCCGCCAAACGTTTTCAGTTCGCCAACCAGCTGCTGCTCTACGCTGGCGATCGACGCGGTATCGCGAGTCTTGCTGATGCCCTGCTCACGCTGCGAGCGCTGCAGGTCGTTAAGCACCTGCACGTACTCCTCGCTGGAGAAGCGTTCCTGCTCGGTAGCGTTTTGACTAAACAGCGAGCCGAATTCGACCCCCTGGCTGGTCACCCCGGTCGAACCACGCGCCAGCGACTGCAGCTGCCACTGGATAATAGCGTCGAGTATGTTTTGTTCGCGTTGATAATAGTCTCGCGGCGGTGCGGCGGCGGTCATCGCTGCTACGGCGGCAGCGTCGGCAACTCGATCACCTTTGTTCTCAGCGTCAGCATCGCCCGGCAGCTGACCAATATTGGGGCTGCCGCCCTTTTTCCTGGTTGAAAAACGCAGGTTCGGCAGTATGCCGTTGCTTGCCATCAGCGCGTTCGCTTCGGTCAAATAATCGGGCATCAGGCGTAACACGTCGCTGTCAAACTGGGCGTAAATGCTGCTTTTGATTTTCTCGTGGGCGTCTAGCGGTTTAATCGCCACTTGAATAGCCCGCGCTACGTTGCTGGGACCACAGGGGTTCTCCAGTTCTTCACCAACCTGGCCACCGCGGATTACGGCCAGCCGCTGATTCAAAGCCCAGAGAATTTGCGCACAGTGACTGTCAGCACGCGACGCCATAATCGACACGGCGAGATCATCTTCCCACTCTTCCTGGTTAACCAGTTCAAGGTCGTCGCAATCAAGATCAGCCGATCCGCCCTGGCGCGTTGGTGCCATTTTGAAGTACGCGTCAAACTGGGTGCCAAGGTGTACGTTGAACGACTCACGCACAGCTTGCGTATTCGCGCGCAACGCTTTCAGGCCTTCCATATAAAGGGTCTGATCGGTGTTGGATCTTGAGTTGTTCGCTCGCTCAAACAAGCAGCCGTCAAGCTCGATTAGCATGCGGTCCAGCTTGGTATCGAAATACGCTAAAAAATGCTTACGTAATTCGCATTCGACTTGCACGCGCGGCACAGGTTTGGCTGCGGAAGGCGCGCTGGGCGCAGGTTGCGACGACATAGGAATTTCTCTTGATTATTTATGCGTAAGCGCACATCGGACCGTCGCTGACGGCCTGTAAATGTGGCATCTATAGGATTAAGATTAGCCTATTCTGCGGAATGTGCTTAAAGGCGAGTCAGGCTGTTCGCGACTAAAGTCGCTCCCACAAGTGATCTCGTTACGGCAGCGAAGTTAGTCCCAATGAATCGGCAGGATAGCCGATTCGCACAGCCACGGGCTGTCCGCATGGCGAGCCACATAGACGTGATAAGTGCAGCGGTCAGTCCTAACGCGGCTGCTCAGGTCGACCAATCGGACCAGTCTTTGCGGTTTTCAGTGATATGCAACAACGCAGCAGTGACGTGGCGATCGTATTTGTTGGCATCGGTTCGCATTAGCTGTTCAACTGCGGTGCGCACCGACACTGCGTCGCGGTAAGCGCGCGGGCTGACCAATGCGACAAAAGCGTTGGCGACGGAAAGAATTTTGCCGGTCAGTGACATGGCAGTACCGCTCATCCCGGCGGGATAGCCGCTGGCGTCAACGTGCTCTTGCTTCTGCGCGATGGTCCCTAGCACCGGCCCGTCAAAATCCAGATTTTCCAACAGTTCAATACCGTAGCGCACATGTTGCTGCAGCAACTCGCGCTCGGCGTCGGTTAGCGCACCGGGTTTGGTCAGCACCTCTTTGGGAACCATTATTTTTCCAAGATTGCTCAAGGTGGCTGCCAAATGCAGTGTTTGCCTGTCAGTGGAGTTAAGCTGCAGCTCCTGCGCCAGCACCGCACACACTTCGTCGGTACGCGAAGAATGATGCGCCGAGTAGGGATCGTGCAAATCAACAAGATGCGCCAGTGTGGTAACCAGGCTATTTAACAAACGGGTATGTCGAGCCTGAATGTGCTGCAGGTCGGTAATATCGTTGAGCACAAGCAATAATGGATGAGCGTGCTCGCCTACCCGGTCAATACACAGCACCGATGCGTGATAAGCGTGCGGCTGTTCGCCTTGCTGTAGCTGCAGCACTTGGGTCGAGGGATCGCGGCTGCTTTTAGTATGTGCAATAGCCGCTGCCAATTCACTGACCGTAGCGGAACCCAGCGCCGCCGGCAGGCTTTTACCGATCAGTTCGGCGCTGTCTATACCCGCCGCGTCAGCAACATGCCGATTGACGAACAGTATTTTGTCGCCGCTCACTTCGTTCTCTGCATTGCTTAGCAGCAGCGTATGGGCATCGATATTGTCGGTGATAGCATGCAGCAGCTCAGTTTGCTCCTGCAGTTTAAGCGCTTTATCACGCAACTCATCGGCCTGCTGCTGCGCTCTAACGCTGCTACCATGGCGCCACGCCGCAATTGCAAGCACACCCACTGAAAACAGTAACAGACTGAGTGTGGTCAGCAGAAAACGCAGGCGTTGATTAGATTCGCGCAATGCCTGCGGCGCACTCACCTGCTGCACCAGCTTCCACGGCAGGTGCGCAATGTTGCGGCTAACCGACAGCACCGCCTGCCCCTGATAATTGTTCTGTACGCCGAAATAACCGGGCTGTGTCAGGGCGCTGGCGCTGGCCAGGTTGTTGCGATCAATTGGCAGCGTACGCCGCAGCGGTTTACCGCCAGCGGCGGTGGGAGACAAATAAATGACGTTGTCATCGCGCTGCTGCACTAGTAGCGCTTCGCTTTGCTCGGCGAACGAGGCTCCTTGCTGCAGTAACGGGAACAACTCCTGCTCAGCGCTACGAATGCCAACCAGCACGCCAGTTGCCTGCTCGCCGTCGC
This sequence comes from Pseudomonadales bacterium, assembly GCA_037969395.1. Classification (GTDB taxonomy): domain Bacteria; phylum Pseudomonadota; class Gammaproteobacteria; order Pseudomonadales; family JAUIET01; genus JBBKXJ01. Next base: position 7,350 of record JBBKXJ010000020.1, on the reverse strand, counting down.
GATTGGCTGCACCCAGAACCGCCTTCACTGGCACGGCAAACGCGAGCATTGCGCGTTCCTGACTGTCGAGGCGCAATTCGCTGATGGTGGCTTTGCCGGTGTCCAGCGCCGCCTGCGCCGCGCGTAAATAAGCTTTACCCAGCTCGGGCATGCCCGGCGTGCTCGCTATGGTCTGTACCTTCGCGTTCAGTAACGCCAGCCCTGTGGCCTGGGTTTGCGGCAAATTAGCCGGAATTCGGCCGCCGATCTGATCGACGAACCCCTGCCGATTGGCGGTCGCAAGAATCAGGTTACGGAGATAAATTTGCTGTACCGGCTCGCTCTCATCCGGCGCGCGGTTGTCGCTATGCGGCACGCCTTTTTTTTGACGTGAATTTTGTTGGCGCGATAGCTGCCATACATACAGCTGCAGCGCGGCGTTGTCGGCCAGCTCCTGCAAGCCGACAATCTGCTCGTTAATCCATCGTTCAATAGCATCGACGCGTGTGTCGGCCACCAGACCGAGTCGGGATTCCCACTGCTGCAGGTCACGGTCACGCTCTTTATCAATATAAAAATTGATGACAATGGCACCAATCGCCAGCAACAGCAGCAACACAAAAACGCCGACGATAATTGACCTGGAAGAGGAGTTATTCACGGACGGCTACTCAAGGACGGCTGCTCGCAACCCATTGTTCATGGACGATCGGGCATATGCATCCACCAGCGGGACTCGTTAATCGAATAAACCGGCGCATAGTGGACGATCTGCCGGTGCGACACAACCGCGTCGATCTGGTTGTCCATGATCACGATATCGTCGTCCTGCACCACCGCCAACACCGCGTGTGCCACCCGCAGGTTGGTGTCTTGCAACACGACCAGCCGTAACTCCTCCGTAGGAAATCCGAGCCAGCGTAAGGAGAACAATTTGGTGATGGCGTAGTCTTCACAGTCGCCGCCGTTGTAAAGTAATTCGCGAGGAATAGCCCAGTAATCCTCCACGCCATAGTTCTCGATATCTAGCACATAGGGTTTGCGGTTAGCGTAGCGGTTAATTTTCTGCAGCTGCTGCGCGCGCGGCACGTCGCGAATGCCTCGCAAAAAAGCCTGCCAGTTTTGTAAATGGCAGCGGTTATAGCGCCGCTCGCCACAACTACCCTCCGCCACATCAAAGCGCAAATGTCTTTCCAGCACGCTAATCCACTGCGAGAAAACGTCAATATCAGCCTGGCCGGTTTCTTTATAACCAAAAAGATCAGGCGGGAAAGAGCCGGCGACGCCGGGGAGTGAGAACCCCGTCACAAAAACCAGAAAAAGAGTTCGTGACAAGTTTGGGTAAATTGGTCTGCGCGCTTGAGTAAAGATTGACTGACCTCTAGAATCGGCTGCGTTTTTTGTTCTAACTCGCATTCACTGCGATCCATAAATTAACCGGGGCATGTCGATGGTTCAAGCGAAAAGTTCTGCGCGCGTTATCACCATCACAGTCTGGCTGCTGGTTAATTTCAGCAGCACCAGCATTGCCCAGGATTTGACCGACCCGGAACAACTCGATCGACAGTTTACCGTTGGCCTGGAGGCACTGGACAACGACCAGCTGAAAACCGCGCGCAAGGCCTTCCAGGGCATTCTCAACGTTAGCCCCAGTCTGCATCGCGCCCGCGTTGAATTGGCCAGGGCGTATTATTTGTCGATGGACTACGATAAAGCGCGCGCCTCTACCCAACTGGTATTGGATGACCCGAACACACCACCCAAGGTGCGCACCACCCTATTGGCATTTCTTGCGCAAATTGATGAAGACGAGAAGCAGTTTAATGATCGGCATCGCTGGACGCCTTCTATTTATATAGGTGCGATGTATGACAGCAATGTCAATGTTGGACCGGATCGTGAAATTATTGAAATTGAAGGCGTCGATGCTAGCGGCGGGCCAGTCATTGACCAGGGTACGCTTGAGGAGGAGTCGCAGGAAACCAGCGACACCGCCGCCGTTATCAACCTTGCCATCGCGCACACCTACAATCCCGGCAAAACCTTTACGGTCAGCGAACACAGCGGCTTCTTTCTCTGGCAAAGCCAGCTTAGCTATTACGACCGCCACTATATTGATGAGAAAAACTTTAATCTTGGCGTGCTAACAGCGCGCACTGGCCCGGCCTGGGTCGTACCGCGCCACTGGCGCGCCTCAATAGGTCTGCAGGTCGATCAAATCTGGCTGGGTACCGACCGGCTGGCCTTGTTCTACTCTGTGAACCCCAATGTCACCTGGCAGTTTGGCGACAACTGGGAGTTGACGGTCGACGGCGTAGTAACACAACGCGAATATCATGATGATGTCGACGAAGACCGCGATGGTTTGTACCGAGCAGGAACGGTGCAGCTCGATCGCTACTTTAACAAGCGGGAATGGACTTTACAGGGCGGCGTGGGCTACGCCAAATTCGACACCGACGAGAACAATGCGAATGCCGAGCGTTTTAGCTACGCGGCGCCCGATGTGTTTCTGGGTGTTGTCTGGCAGGCCTGGCAAAACGGTTCCGTCTACGCTCGTGCGGCATGGCGTAACTATGACTATGACGGCGTAGAGCCAATCTTCGACAGACCAAGAGATGACGACGAATACCGTTACAGTGTTGGCTTTCAACACGATTTCAAAAGTGGCTTGCTAAACGAGTGGCAACTGCTGGGCAGCTGGATTCACACTGACAATCAATCCAACCTTGGTATCTACGAATACGACCGCGACCAGGTCAGCCTTGGGCTGGCGCGCAGCTTTTAGCGCCACGAGTAAGGATTGGCTGCTAAATAACCTGGCGTTATTGAGTGATTGATTCCAGCCAGGTGAAATAATATAGTCGGCAGTTGTTTGCCGACTAAGCCTTACTGTTATAATCGCGACCAGTCAGGTGGGCTCTCTGTATCGACCGAACTATATCGATCGATCCTACGCAACCGCTAACCGGAAAAACCGGCAGGCCAACGAGAAAATCGGGATTAATGGTTATGAAATTAGCAATTTGGTGTTTACCGCTAAGCCTCCTGTTTTCGGCCGGCTATGCAGGCGCCGCCAGCCTGGCGCTGACCAAAGATGACTGCATGGAAATTCTTGAACGCTACGCCGCCGACCCGGAGTCTGTGCCGCAGCATCTGCTTGACGCTTGCAAGGACATGCTCGGTGCTGTTGCGCCGAAAGCCGGCCCGCAAAAGCAAAAAGCCGACCCCTGCGCCGACCCTGCCACCGCCAATTCGGTGCAGTGCTGGGGGCCGTGGGCCGCTTTAGCGCCGGCCGCACAGGGGTTCAAACCAACAGCTTTGGCCACTATCGACGAATTGGATACTCGCCCTGAGCTGGCCGATGAGTTTGAACCAGTGCTGCTGTTGACGACGCTGCCGCTGGGTGAATGCGCCGCCGGTGCGGCCTGCGGCTTTGCCACCAAGGCACCCGGCCTGCAGGCACAGCCCATCGATACCAGCAATTCAGATATTGTACCGTTTGCGCTGGCCGCTGACGGTGCCAACTTTCAACTCAATGCCGACGGCGTGGTTGAAGGTGTAGAAGGCCTGTCATCGCTCGACGGCTTGCAGCCACGAGGCAGCAGCAACTCCCGATTTCTCGGCGACGACGGTGAAACGGCCTCATTGATAGTCGCGAATATTCGCAACGCGGCAAATGGCGATATTAACAACGCCACCGGCATATGGCGCCACGGTGCCATCAACAATCAGGACGACAGCAACACCAGTGCCGGTGTGTTTGCCTGGGGTATTGCCAGCACCCAGGAGACGCTCGACCGCCTCAACGCCGGTAACGTGACCGCAAACTTCAGTGGCGTTATGGCCGGCGATACGCGCACCAGCGCTACCATGGCCGTAACTTTTGGCAGCCAACCCGGCTGGTCAGGCACCTGGCAAAATGCGGCCCGTGGATTCAGCTTTGACGCCAACGGCGCGGTGCAAGGCGCTAACCTGATTTCCACCGGTTTCAGTAACAACGTCGTCGCTGAAGGCAGCTATGTGCAGGGCATACTGCAGGGCGAACAAAACAACCAATCAGTCGCGCACGCGATTAATGTCAACTTGACCGATGGCGCCATTGTTAAAGACGTTGGTACGCTCAGCCAGCCATAATAACCCCATTATGTTTACACTAAAGCAGCTAATGCATTATCAAAGATCAACACGGAGTACGTCATGAATTACCATCGGCTAGTTTACTTATTGGGCTTCGCAGCGATTGTGTTGTGGGGGCACAGCGCCAGCGCCGCTTCGATTGCGTTAACGCCATTATCGTCAACTGTGCAGGCCGGCGGCGAGTTTGATCTTGCGTTTTCGCTCGACGCTACGCCGGAAGCGGGTGACTATAACGGTCCTCTTCCCGGCAATTATAGCGGCGAGGTCAGGATTGACTACGATCCCGATTTATTGACCTTTAGAGCGCAATCTGCAGAGCTACTGCGCCTGGACCCGGAAATAGAAACGTTATCAAACGGTCGCGAAGTCATCCGCTTCGAGTTTGACGGTGTAAGCTTTGATAGCCGACCTGACGCCGGCGTCGTTGGTATGTTCACGTTTCTGGCGAACTCCGATCTCGATTCGACCGCAACGGTGAATATTGCTGACAATGTCGCACCCGGTGGTGCACTCGGTGGCAGCTTCTTTAATCACGCAGGCGGCCAACCCAGTGAATTTTTTGTCGCACCTAGCTCCGCCAGCGTACAGGTAGGAGCACCAGCAACAATAGCACCACCACCACTTGCACCCGTGCCACTGCCCGCCGCCGCCTGGCTATTCCTGAGTGCATTGGGTGCTTTGGGATTAGCGGGTCGCAAAGCAAAAAAGACAAGTCGCAACGTCTGAATTCGATTAGCGGGACTCGGTTTTAACGACAAAGTCCCGCTTCAGTCCACATTATTTCATCTCCTTCTATCGCGTTCAGCCTGGCTTTGTATTGAATAAAATAAGACTGTACGTACTACTGTTCGTTCTCTTCAGCTTACAAACCACTTTTACCAACGCCGCCGAAAGCGCCTCTATCGCGAGCTTGCAGGAACCGCTGCGCCAACGGCTTGACCACCCTTCCAGCATTCGTCTGGCGGGCCGTCTGGCACTGCGTGCGTTTTATGAAAAACGCGACTTTAAACCGCTCTGGGTGAGTGCAGCCGGGCTGTCAAATATTGGTGAAAACTGGCTTGAGATGCTACAGGCGGTGGCTGATGAAGGGCTGGAACCGGCCGATTATCAACTTGCGCGCATTGCCCAGCTGCAGCAGTTAAAGGGCGCCGATGCGCAAGCTAACCTGGAGCTGGCGCTCAGCGACGCCTACTTAAAATATTGCGAACAGCTAAGCACGGGGCGCTTGAAACCCTATAACGCCGACAGCGAATGGCATATACGCGGGCCGATATTCGATGCTGCCAGCGTGCTGAACACGCTGTCGGAGCGTTCCCGTCTAAAGCCAATTTTTAAAGATTTGCGGCCCGCTTCCGAACAGTATCTGCAGCTTAAAGAGATGCTGCGCCGCTACCGAAAAATCGAAACGCAGGGAGGCTGGCCGCGGCTGCCCGACTCAGCTGAAATCAAAGCCGGCATGCGCGACCAGGTCGCGATTGTATTGCGTAACAGACTGCGCATCAGCAATGACTTCAGGGGTGAAATGCAGGCCGACCCCTACTATTTCGACGCCGCGCTTGACGCTGCACTGCGTCGCTTCCAGCGCCGCCACGGTCTGCGCGCCGACGGCATACTCACTGAAAAAACGCGTAACACGCTGAACATAGGTGTCGACCGACGCATCGCGCAGATTAAAATCGCGCTCGAACGCTGGCGCTGGCTGCCGGCAGATCTCGGCGAGCGCTTTGTGTGGGTTAGTCCGGTGGGTGCCGCCGTGTCGATGATGGAGCGCGGCAACGAAGTGCTGGCCATGCGCGCGATTGTCGGCCGCCCCTATCGTGCCACTCCCAGCTTTGCCGCAACGTTAACTCAAGTGGTTATCAACCCGACCTGGACTGTGCCGCGCAGCATTGCCACTGCCGACTTGCTGCCGATGCAGCAAAAAGACGCCGGCTTTTTGCAGCGTAAAAATATTCGGGTGTTTAGCACGGGAGAAAATGCCAGGGAGATCGATCCGGCCGAGGTTGAATGGTCTGCATTAAACACCAATAACTTTCCTTACAAGCTACGTCAGGATGCCGGCCCCGGTAATTCACTGGGCAAAATCAAGTTCGTATTTCCAAACCCGTACGATATATACCTGCACGACACGCCGGGCAAATTTCTATTTAATCTGCCGAACCGCACCTTTAGCTCTGGCTGTGTGCGCATAGAAAAACCGGTCGCACTCGCCAGCGCGCTAGCGACCGCCGAATGGACTACCGAGGACATACAGCAAGAGATCGACAGCGGCAAAACTCGCGCGGTCAGTTTGCTGACACCAACACCCATCTACATTGTATATATGACCACCCGCGTCAACGCCGATGGCGACCTGTATTTCCACACAGACGTCTACGGCCGCGACGCAGCCGTTAGCAAAGTCTGGGGCGCCAGTCTTTAGCGACTAATGTCAGTGCTGTAACTATGTCAACTCAACTGGTAAATCTAAGAGGTGTTCCGGACGACGAAGCGGACGATATTCGTCAGCTGCTGGACGCCAACGACATCGCTTTTTACGAAACCTCTGCTGGCAACTGGGGCGTGTCAATGCCCGCGATATGGCTCACTGAAGACTATCAGATTGCGACCGCAAAACGGCTACTGCAAGCGTATCAGGCCGAGCGAGCCGAACAAGCCAGAGGGGAATACCAGCAGCTGAAAGCAAAAGGAGAACATAGAACCCTGGCTGATGAAATCAGGGACAACCCGCTTCGGTTCGCCGCTTACCTGGCAGTCGCCGCGCTGGTTCTGCTTTTTTCAGTCAAGCCGTTTATAGATATGATTAGGTAGCAATTGTCCCGCAACAACATGCTGTTATTGCGTAACTGTTGCCACCGTAATTTATGCGTTGCGATAGTTTTTCGACACTGATTTTAAGGTTTCAATCACGTCTTTGTAGGTTAAATCGGCGCTGGCCGACTCCTCTGCACGCTGGATGATATCGTTGAGAGTTACGATACCGACCAGCGCGTCGTTATCGTCCAGCACCGGCAGATGGTGTATATGCCGCTCACGCAGTATTTTTAGCGCGGCGTGAATATCATCCTGTGCGTAGCAACAATGGATGCTTCTGCCTTTGATAAATTCGGATAGCCGAATATTCTCCGGCGGCTGGTGTTTGAGATTAATATACAGAGTAATGTCTCGATCGGTCACAATGCCGACCAGCTTGTTAGCGCAATCAAGCAACGGAATTGAACTGCAGCGCCG
>JBBKXJ010000019.1:0-39950 GCA_037969395.1 Pseudomonadales bacterium | reverse complement strand
GTCACATCAGGCGGCTAAGATCCTCAATGAGCGGGCTGGTATCAAGCTCGCGGTGCGGCAGGCAGCCGGCTCGATTGTCGTTTTCACTACCGGAGACTATCTTGAAGCACAGCAACTCATCCGTCAGCATTGATCAGGTGGCGCAATTAGCTGGCCAGGCCGGCGTTTGCCAGCATGAAAACACGCGTGACTTTGATCGCACGGCGTTGCAGTTGGCCGCAAATGATACGCCTGCAGAGCAGGGTATGTCGCCGGGCCGGCAAATCCTCCATCTCCTGTTAACGGTAATACGCGTTTAGGCGGTAGCTTCAGGGCGCAAGCGCCGCGTCTGTTCTGCTAACATAGCGTGACTAAACTCATGCCACTGGTGGAACGCGCATAATGCAAGACCGAATACGAATCAAAAAAATCGAAACCCTTGCAGAAGATTTCTACGTACTAAAAAAAGCGACCTTTGATTATCAACGTGCCGACGGCAGCTGGCAAACGCAAAGCCGGGAATCCTATGATCGGGGTAACGGCGCAACGGTACTGCTTTACAACAAGGCGCAAAAAACAGTGGTGCTTGTTCGCCAGTTTCGTTACCCGACGTTTGCCAATGGTTACGAGCACATGCTGATTGAAACCTGCGCCGGCGTGCTGGATGCAGACGACCCTGAAATCTGCGTGCGAAAAGAGTCGGAAGAAGAGACAGGTTATCGAGTGGAGCACGTTAAGAAGGTGTTTGAAGTGTTTATGAGCCCGGGCGCGGTTACCGAAAAAATTCATTTTTTTATTGCCGAGTATTTTCCTGACGGCAGGGTCGCAGAGGGGGGTGGCCTGCACGGTGAGGGTGAGGATATCGAAGTGCTGGAGCTGCCGTTTGCCAACGCGCTAAAAATGATTGAAAGCGGTGAGATCTGCGATGCAAAAACCATTATGTTATTGCAGTACGCTGCACTGCACGACGTATTTAGCTAATGGCCAGCGATGTTACGGTGTCTGCTCCAGCTTACGCCGCTTACGCTGTTTGTCGTAAAGCCAGCGCCAAACAAAACCGTCGGGTCGCTCAATGCCGGTTTTGATATAACGCAATACATTGTGATTATTAATGGTCCAGAGCATAAACATTTTGGCCGGTGCCTGGCCACAAAATAGAATTTGATCGTTAATCTGCAGCCGCATTGAAGGGGGCGGTTGCATGGTGAACTCTCTGCCGCGTTTAACCACCAGCGGTAGCGCGGCAACTGACTCTTGTCGGTCGCGCGGATCTTTAATTAAAGAGCCCAGCTTGACGGGATGGCCCGTGCGTATTGCATCATACAATGCCGGCGATTCAGCTTTGGTCACGCCGATGGTCCACACATTCAGTTCGAATTGTTGCAGTGTCGCAGTGATGTCCAGCAAGATTTGACGAGCCTGCTGTTCATCGCATTGGCGTAGATGATTAAAAAAATCCATCAGCAGTGGGGTACGTATATGCATATAAATCGCATCGGCGATGATCCTGCCTGACTGCATAATCAGGTTAACGTCGGCGGCGTTAAAAACCGGTTTGTTGGCACCAAGGTTTTGGCGCGCTACAGTAACGAGTTCGGGTTTAATATTGCGCGCTGTGATAATAATTGACAGGTTATCAGCGTCGTCGGCGGTACCGGCGATAATTCCCACGGCGTTTTCAATACCCGCCTCCAGCAGCGTGTCGGCTTCTGTACCCACACCGAGAATAGTGCCTTCAGGGGCGTTGCGCATTTTCGGGTCTACCTCAATAAAGGTAGCGTCAATATTGTTAGCTTTAAAGCGGGACTCGAGCGCTTTGCCAAACCGACCGTAGCCGCAGATGACCCAGCGACCGGTAGTGTCCTGATGCGGGTTGGTTGACACATTGTGGTGTGGATTAACGATCAACTCATGAATCAAGTGCTTGTACGGGTCTTTCAATATCAGAATTAAATGGTCGGCGAAGGTCTCAAACGGATCGATGATATAGTCGGTGCCGAACGATGCCAGATTATCGGTAGTTTCCTTCGATTGGGTGCGGCTGATCACCAGCCGGTTCGGCTTGACCAGCTTGCTGTCGATGGCAATCGTCAGGTTTGTGTGGTCGTCATTGGTCAATGCCAGAACGCCAATGCAAAGGTCGCTGCGTATGCCGGCCAGCGCCAATACATCCGGGTCGGCCGCATCTTCACACAGGCAGGGTACCGACAAACCGATTTTGTCGGCGTCTAACTGATCGATAAGCCGCTGCTCAATGTCGACAACCACGGTTTGAATGCCACGCGCATCAAGGCTATGCACCAGCCGGTTGCCGGTAACGCCGTAGCCGCAGACCAAATAAAATGGTTCTCTAATCCAGCGAATGCGGCCGGCGAAACCGGTGCGTCTGATCACCCGGCGAAAGTTCGACTCCTGCAATAACGCGAAAATGGTACCGATGCTATACAGCCAGGAAATGACGCAGAGGTACAAGGTAAAGGTTGTCCAGGCGCGCTGCATTGGCGTGAACGGGTAGGGTATTTCGCCGAAGCCTATGGTGGGGCCCATAAAGCTCACAAAATAAAAAGCGTTGCCAAAATCCATGCGGTAGGGGTTACCTTGATCATCCTGACCCGGAATTAAAACAAAACCCAGAATGGAAATGGCGTAGACGATAATGACAAGAATGATGGGCGCGCGCAGGCGGCGCAGCAGTAGATAAAATACATGCTCCATTACCGAGTTTCTCTCAAGCTAGTGCCGTACTACAGTGGTTTCCACTATGAGTAGTATCACCGACGTGGTATTAGCCAGCACCGCACCGGCAGACAGCGACACAATGCTGGACATTAGGTGTGGGGTCATCCCTGTCTCAGCTATGTGAGTCGCATAGCCCCAGGTTATCGCGGCAATAATAAGCTGTAGATCAGCGACCAGGCTGGTGGCAACCAGTACGGCGCCCATATGGGTTCGATCGCCCAGCTTCATCACTGTAGCTATCAGGCTGACGACAATAGCGGAGTACAGTTCGTATACGTTGTGGTGCTCAATTTTATCAGCCTCACCGTAGAAAAAGCCGAAATTAAGCGTAAGTGCTAATACAATAAAAAATGCAAAACTGACTTTTTCGAAATTCATATAGATGAAACCTGCGTAAGCCTATTGATTATGAGCAGAGCTGAGCTGCTATGCTGGTAAAGCAGTGGCGGCAAAGCAGTTTAACGCCGTTGCGGCAGCACACGCAAAAAATTATCGTGCGCTAATTTTTTTGCATCCTCTGCGCTTAGCGCGTCGAGTACATCGTCGAACTCGGCCAGCAAATCGCCGATGCGATCAAAATTACCGACCAGGTCAGAGCCGAGCATAAAGCGGTCGGGATGCCGCTGCAAAATCTTCAGCCAGTGATTTTTGATCTTCTCTTTCGACGTTAGCAAGTGATCTTCCAGCACGCTCCATGAAAGATCAATCCACAAATTAGGATAGGTTTTCAGCAGCCGTTCGATTTCGTCGTCAAGAAAATGCAAGTCGTTGCGCAGATTGATGGAGCTGCTGGTGCCGGCGTGGGCCCAGATGAACCGCGTGTTCGGATTCTTTTCCAGCGCTTCTTCCAGTTCGGTTAAATACAGCGGCTCTTTAATGCGCGCCGAGGTGATATTGCTGTGAATCATCACCGGCAAATCGTGTTTTGCGGCCAGCTTGTAAATGGGCGTCAGAGCCGGGTGATTAGCGCGGGCCGGCTCGCCGTAGGTCAGCGCGGTTAAGTCATCGTGCCGGGTAACAATTTCACCGATGCCGTCCCAAAAATCCGGGTACCACTCCAGCATTCGCTGCACATGCTGAACGGCATTTTTATCGGTGGGGTTAAAGGCGCAAATAAAAGGGTGTAGCCGCCGGCGCTGTGCCTTGGGTAAGCCGCTGACCGCACGCGCAACGATCTCGTCGCTGAGTGCGTACCAGTAAACGTTGGCGTCGTCGGCGAATACGAATTTCGGTTTTTGCGGCTCGGTGTCGGCCCATTTTTTTATGATCGGCAGGCCGGCGATCATGGCGTGCTCTACATTGGCTGCGTCCATTGCTTTAAGCAGCGCGTCTGTGCCGTCGCTTTCCTGAAAGAAATTAACGTAGTGTAAATGCGCGTCACTGTATTTGTACGCCGGCTTCGGCGGCTGTTCGGCCAGCGAGCCGGTGCAGGCGCAGGCGCATAAAGTCGATAACAACAGTACGCGAATAATCACTGGTGGCATTAATAGTAATCCTTATATGGTGTTAAATGTTTGGTGCGTACAGCACACCCTACGCTATTATCGTAGCGTGTGCTGTGCGCACGTTTGCTTACCGGTTCAGGACGAAAGTTGTGCACTGCGCATATGCTCAGGCACCCACCAGCGCTCCAGCCACTCAAACAGCAGCTCGGTTACAATAGCCAGCACAGCAGCAGGTATCGCCCCTTGTAAAATTAGCTGGCTGTCGTTCAACGATAAACCGGTGACAATAGGCTCGCCCAGCCCGCCGGCACCAACAAACGCTGCCAGCGTTGCCGTGCCAATGCTGATAACCGCGGCGATACGCACACCGCCGATAATACTCGGCAACGCCAGCGGTACAAACAAATAACGAATTTGCTGTGTTGCGGTAAAACCCATGCCTTCCGCCACGCGCCGTAACAGCGGGTCTATGGTTTTTAGCGCGGTGATGGTGTTGCGCAAAATTGGCAGCAGTGAATACAGAAACAGGGCGATAATAGCCGGTAGCTGGCCAATGCCGACTAACGGAATCATCAGCGCCAGCAGCGCAATCGACGGAATGGTCTGTAGCAACGCGGCGATGTACAGCACAGTGCCGGAGACGCGTTCGGAGCGGTAGGCCAAAATAGCTGCCGGCAAGCCTATCGCGCAGGCGAGTAGTAAGGCAATGCCAGTGAGCTTGAGATGCCGCAGCGTATTGCGTAACAGTCGTGGCCACAGCTGCGAGTCGTGGGCGCTAGACGGCTCGGCGCTAACGAGTTCAGTCTGCTGCAAGAAATCGCTGGCAACGGCGGCAAAACTCTTGCCTTCCACCAGCACTTCGCCATTCAAACGGCGCATCATATCGGCGTCTAACTTGTCTTCAAGTAGGCCAAGCACCTGTTTAGCTTCGGGCTGGCTGTCACTGCGAATGAGGGGTACGGCTAGATACTCCGGGAAATAACCTTGTGGGTCAGCCAGCGTGGTCAGGCCATAGCGTTCAAGATCGCCGTCGGTGGAGTAGGCGTCGGTGATATCAATCTGACCTCGATCGATTGCCTGGTAAGCGAGGCCATGCTCTATGCCCACCGGTGTGAAGGGCAGGTCGTAGGTTTGCTTTAAACCGGGCCAGCCGTCGGCGCGGTTTAGAAATTCATGGGTTAGTGCGATCTTGAGTTCAGGGTGGTTTTTGAGGTCGCTGACAGAACCCAGGTTTTTATCCTCGGCCAGCTTGCGCTTCACAGCAAGCGCATAGGTATTGTTGAAACCAAGCTGCGGCAGTGCCTCAATATGCAGAGACTGCAGCACATCATTCAACTCTTGCCCGGCAGGTAGCTGCTGCATTTTGAGAATAGCCTGCAACACCGTACCGCTATATTCCGGGTACACGTCAATTTCGCCTTTCAGCAGCGCCTCGTAGCATATTAGTGTGCCGCCCAGCCCAAACCGGCGGCGCACGCTAAAGCCGCGCGATTCCAGCAGTTGTGCCATAACCTCAGCCAGTAAATAACCTTCGCTAAAGTTCTTGCTGCCAACAGTGATGCTGCGCTCTGCTGGCAGCGCATACGTCATCTGTGCCCATGCAACAAGCAGCATTATTAGTAGCACAACTCGCTTCATGACAAATGCCGCTGCAGCAGCGCCTTGACGTAGTCGTTAGCTGGCGCGTTGAGCACGCCAGCTATGCTGTCGTGTTGCTGAATAACGCCGTCGCGCATTATCACCAGCGTGTCAGCGAGCTTCACCGCCTCGTCGATATCGTGAGTCACCAGCATAATAGCGCGCGGCTCAGCACTTTTGAGTCGCAGAAACTCCTGGTGAATGGCGACGCGTGTGATGGGGTCGACCGCCGAATAGGGTTCGTCCAGCAATAGTAACGGCGGATTGAGCATCATCGCCCGGCACAAGCCTACCCGCTGGTGTTGACCGCCGGATAGCTCGTGTGGAAAACGTGTGGCCAGTTCGCCGCTTAACCCAAGCATGTCCATTAACACGCTGAAGCGCTGTTTGATGTCCGCCGTCTGCCAGCCATCCAGCGCAGCGAGCAAAGTGACGTTTTTAAACACAGTTAAATGCGGGTATAAACCAACCTGCTGCACCGCATAGCCGATGCGTCGGCGCACGGCTGGCAAATTGTCGTAGGGCAGCGGCTCATCAAACACCTTAACTGTGCCGCGCGTTGGCAGCAGCAAGCCGTTCACCAGCTGCAGCAGGGTAGACTTGCCGCAACCGCTGGCACCCACGATGGCCGTTGTTTCGTATTGTTTCAATGCGAAATCAACATCGCTCAACGCGTGATGCTGGTCAAAATCCTTGTCCACACGCTGTATTTCTACCAGTAAGCCATCTACGGCGGCTTTGTCAGCGGTTATCGACTCAGGCATTATTGTAGTTTTGTCCATCGTAGAGTAGCTCGGTGGAGCGCTACTATAAACGAAAAAGGGGTTTGCTTTCAGCGCCGCGTTTGCTATAAAACCGACGCATATCACAGCCCTTTTTTACAGAATTTATCAGAGTAAAGCGGCAATGCCGACCACCTATTTTTTTTAGCGCAATTGCCGCGTTGCTTACGCTTAATTTATACCGACCGTTTGTTAAATGGTCCAGGGGCACCATTGCCAGCTTTATATTTGGCTGGCTGACCGGCGAGCTGGTCTATTTCGTGTTTGCTATTCAGCTGTTGGGTACCTTGCTATTGTTTGCGCTGGGTGCGGTAACGGGCTTGTTGGGTATGCTGGGCTTGCTGCTGACTACTGCATTGTGGGTGCGCATGGCCGTGTATTTTCACCATGCGTTGCAGGCTGGTCAGGAAGTTGAAGCGGCACTTCAAGCCACCCTGGGCACAGACTATCAGCAGTCGATCGAACCTGATTTGCTGCAACAGATACCCACCAAACTCGATTATAAACAGCTGCTGAAACCGTTTTCCATGCAGCTACCGGAAGTACAATGCACTAAAAATGTGGTTCTCCATACAGAAAATAGCGTTGAACTCGCGCTGGATATTTATTGCAAAAACTCACGCCCCGCAGTGAATATGTTATGTTCGGCGTGCTGCGGTTCGTTAACTACATTTACAGTCTTTATCTGCAGCAAATAAACGTAACCAGGCCGAAAGCACCCACGGCAGACAATAAGTCGAAAGACAGTTTAGACGCCGCATAATTCCTACCAAACCAGGAGAAAGCCATGCTGGTCTATGGTCATCGCGGCGCCGCCGGAGAAGCCCCTGAAAATACCATTGCCGGTTTTCGCCATGCTATTGAACGCGGCACAAGGCATTTCGAACTCGATGTGCAAATGTCGAAAGACGATAAGCTGGTCGTCATCCACGATAATAAGGTTAACCGCACCACGTATTGCCGCGGCAACGTTAATCAATTTACCGCCAGCGAATTAGCAAACATGGATGCCCGTCGCGGTACGCCACCGTGGCCGCGCAAACGAGGCGCCAACATCGCCACTCTGGACGCGCTGTTGGACGCAACGCCCGAAACCAAAAGCTACCAAATTGAAGTTAAGTCGGCACGACTTGCGGTAATTGAAAAAGTTGCCGAACAGCTGGCCGAACGTTTTCCAAATCGCCGCGCTGCACGGCGAATCATTGTCACCTCTTCCGACCTAAAACTACATGCCTGCCTGCGGGTGATTGCGCCGCACATTAGTCGCGGCCTGGTCAGCATGCAGCCAGACCCGCTGGCTACGCTGCAAAAGCATCAGTGCGACTATCTCGTCGCCGTGTGGGGTGTATGTAATTACTATCTTGTGGCGCGTGCGCGTAAAGCGGGAGTTCAGGTATCTGTCTGGACGGTCAACGACCCGCAAATAATCAGAAACCTGTACCGGCTAAAAGTGCACAGTGTTATTACGGATTACCCGTCGATGGCCTTGCCGCTGGTGGGGAGTTTGATGCGCTGACTGAATTAGCCTGCTGAGCCTGTTTACTATGCAGGCGTCGTAGCAGGTAACACCAAAGTACTAGCACGTTAGTGTGATTTACTTTTTCCCCGGCGGCGCACATTATGCTGACCGCTGCTCCTCTAAACTGTGATCGGTCAAGTAGCTATTTGAGCAGTTTTGTGTATCCTCGCTACCTGGTACCCCTTCAAGGTGTACTTGCTTCTACTGTGCAGCTCTCATTGTCAGCGGTAGTCGTTGCTTCAGGAGAATAACAGTGACAGACCTCTCTGACGCCTATGAGATTTTTCTTAGCTACGCGCGCGCAGATAACGAGCGCGAGGGTGACGACAGCCAGGAGCGTGGCTGGGTCGACTATTTTCAGGCGCGCCTGTTAAAGCAGCTGCGCCGCCGCGGGCGAGACGATGTTGGCTTCTGGCGCGACATTGCCGCTATCGCTAAAGCCGATCAATTCGATCCTGCGCTTATGCAAGCGTTGGCAGAGTCGCATTTTTTTCTACCGATCGTATCGCCAAACTATCTCAAGCGTCCGTGGTGCCAGAAAGAGGTTGATGAGTTCGCGCGCCGGGAAACCCGCGAGCCAGGCATCAGCCAGCGCATTGTGCCAGTGTACAAACTGCCACCCGACAGCGCTCAGCTGCCGCCTTTAATTCAGGGTCGCAGTGGCTTTCATTTTTATGAGCAGGACCCGGTGAGCCAAAAAATGCGCGAATTCTATCGCCGTGGCCGGGTGCGCGACGAGTATGAAAATCACTACGCCGATTTGCTCGATGAAATTGCCGACTATATCTGTACGCACCTGCCAAAGCATGTCCCGCACGCCAGGGTCGACAATCCAGCGCCAAGTTCCGGCGTGTTCACAGTGTTCGTCGCCCCTGTCGCCGACGATATGTTTCCAGCCTACGAAAGAATCGTCACCGAGCTTAAAAGCCAGGGCGTGAGAGTGGTGATGGATCCGGAGCAGGAGCTGCCGCGTGATGCAGGAGCCGCCATCGTTGCGGTAGATGAGGCGTTGGAGCAGGCGCAGCTGGTGATTCATCTGTTAGGTGTAGATGCCGGCCCGCGCATTGGCGGTGGGCCGCGGCTGGTCGACTCTCTGCTCGATCAAACACTTGCCAGCGCTACGCCACGCGTGATTTGGGCACCGGCCACATTGTTTAAAGACCCGACCAGCGCCGACTCCAGCGTGCGCGAACACGGTCGCAATCCACTGCAGGTGCTGAATATGTTCGGCGCGTTCCGTGACGGCGACAGCGTTATGGATGCGCCCTTTGAGGCCATGCTGCAAGACCTGGTGCGTCGCTGTCACACGCTGCGCTCGCCGCTGCAGCCTGCAGCGCCAGGCAACAGCGGCTTTAATGCCGATGCGGCAAGTGTTTACGTCGTTGGTAAAGAAGATGATGTATCGCTGGTACACCAGGTTACCAATACGCTGATCGAAAACCACCGCCTGAAAGCTTACCCCTGCGGTTTTCAGGGTGCACCGGATGAAATTCGCAATCTGCACGAGCAGGAGATGCGCGATTCCGACGCGGTACTTTATTGCTGGGGAGAAGCACCGGACACCTGGCTGAGGTCTTACACTCGCGAAGCGAGATCACCCGAAAAACTGGGCCGGCAACAGCCTTTCCGCGCGACGGCGGTAGTGCTTGGGCCACCCTTTAACGAGTACAAACAGAACTTTCGCTCGGCTGATGTCGGGCTGCTTCTAGGCCAGGCGGGAGATATAACTCCAGACGCCTTTATTCCGCTGGTGGAAGCTTTGCAGGCGACATCGAGCGCCGCGCTGTCATGACCAGCGCCAGCGAACCCTATCCAGGCCTGCGACCGTTTCGTAAAGATGAGCACGCCTTTTTCTTCGGCCGCTACGAGCACATTGCCGCGCTGTACCGGCTGTTGGACCGGGGCCGTCTGCTGGCAATTCTCGGCGGTTCGGGATCAGGCAAATCCTCGCTGATACTGGCAGGTCTGTTGCCATTGCTGGACGCGGAGAAACGCAGCGACGCTACGCCGCGCTGGACTATCGTCAGCTTACGCCCGGGTGCGCATCCCATTCGCCGGCTGGCTGCGGCACTGCTTAGCGCAACGGCCGCTGAAGAGGAGGGCATACAGCGAACGATAGCTGGTCTGCGGCACACTAGCGCCGGGCTCGGTACAGAGATCAACCGCCTGCTGCCTGGAGATAATGACGTTCTCATTCTGATCGACCAGTTCGAGGAGTTGTTTCGTTTCGCCGACGCCGGAGATAAGGACGACAGTAACCAGCATGCCGTTGCCAGGTTGTCGTGCGAAGACGAGTCGCGTCGCTTTATCGAACTATTACTGACCGCCGCCAGGTTCTCTGCGCGCCGTATTCGTATCGTTATTACCATGCGCTCGGATTTTCTTGGTGATTGTGCTCGCTATCGCGGTTTGGCCGAAGCCGTTAGCGGTAATCAGTATCTGGCGCCGTGGCTTGATCGCGATCAGCAGCGAGAAGCGATCGTCGGCCCCTTGTTGCGCGGCACGCAGCGGCTTGATGCTGATATATTCGAGCTGACAGATACACCGGTTAGCGCCTGGTCTGACCTGATCGAGCCACAGCTGGTGGAGCAACTGTTAAACGACGCCGGCGACGAGCCTGACCAGTTACCGGTGCTGCAGCATGCGTTACGCCGCTGTTGGCTTGAAGCCAACGGCGAACGCATGACGCTGCAGGCTTATCGTGAGCTGGGAGGCTGGGGGGTGATACTCTCCAATCATGCCGACAGCGTGATGCAGCGTTGCGGCACAGAGCGCGCGGCTGCGGTGGAGCGAATGTTTCGTGCATTAATCGAATGTGACAGCACCGGTCGCGCTACGCGGCGGCCGCGCACGATTGCGCAGTTGAGCAAGGAAACCGGGGCAGCAGAGGCAGATATCCATGCCATAGTGACCGAGTTCTCAAGTGCCGACTGCTCGTTTCTCGCGCCACCGACACCGCCGCCCGATGAGCTGATCGATATTGGTCACGAAGCGTTAATTCGCCAGTGGCGTAAAATCGCCCATCCGGCGCAAGGTTGGTTACAGGAAGAAGCCCGCGACGGCATGTTCTGGCGGCTGCTGGTATTTCAGGCGCAAACCTATGCGCAGGATACGGAAGAGGTGCTGTCGCCGGCCGTGACTGAACAACGATTGCCGTGGTTTAAGCAGCGCAACGAGCATTGGGCCAGCCGCTACGGAGATCAGTGGCCGCTGGTTGAGAAATTAATGAGCGCCAGCAACCGTGCGCGGATAATGACACGGCGTAAAAAATCAGCGTTGAAGGCTGTGCTAGCCGGCTTTCTGGTTGCACTGCTGATGACGCTTGTCGTTACGCAACAAGGCCAACGCGAGCAGGCCGAGGCACAGGCTGTTGCCATTGGGCTGCAACTGGAATTCCCCGATGGCGCGGTCAGGGAGGGCGATAAAAATGCACTGCTCGAACTGGCTAACGATACCGACGGTGACGCCAGGCTGGCGTTTATAACCCAGGTATCAAAAAGTCCGGAACTTGCCGGTCGACTCGCCCGCAACGCTTCCATGGTGACCCGTGCGCTGGTCGGCGTTGACCCCGACAAGCGCGCACAAGTTATCGACTATGTGTTCGGCTCAAAAGCAAACGTACCGCAAGACAGCACCACGTTGTATGCCAGAGCGCTGCTCGGTGCCGAGTTGGCGGCACCGCAAGCAGGTAAAGTCATACTCGAAGCGCTGCTTAACAGCACCAACCCGCGCGCGTTGCGGCGGTTGGCGCAGGGCTTTGCGGCGCTGCCTGAGGAATTCACCGAGGAGTATGCAACGGCGGCGGTTGAGCCGTTTATAAGCGCACTACACAATAGCAGCGAGGCGAGTGAGTTTAAAATGCTTGCCGAAGGGTTAGCGCTGCTGCCTGTGGAAAAGCTTAACCCGGAGCAGGCAAAGACTGTCGTCGATGCGTTCGGTGAAACTACTCGTGATACCGTCAACCCTAACGACCTGGCGCTGCTTGGCTACGCGATAGCGGCGTTGGCTCCCAAGCTGCCGCAGGCAGAAGCGGAGCGCGCCATGAAGTATACGGGCGCTGCTATGAATACATGCGAAAACTCGGTGGGTCTTAAGGGGTTATCGCAGGGGCTTGCCAGGCTCTCTGGAGAATCGCAATCTATCGCCGTGGCGGCGACGTCTGCCGCGAAGCCATTCCTGCAGACTATGCGTAAGACGCGAGACATGCGCACCCTCAAGCGGTTTGCACAAGGACTGGCAATGTTACCCGCAGGCTCTGAACTGTCTGCCGCAGAAGCGCAGCAACTGCCTCGACTTTTGATTGACACTTTGCCTGAGGCGCCGCACTCCAGCGATTTAAAATACTTTGCCGAAGCGCTTGCCGCGCTGCCGGTTAAGCTCACTGCCGAACAGGCGGATTTTGCGTTGGACCCGATTCTTGCAGCGATGGCTGAGACCATCGATCCCTATCCATTGCAGCGGCTGGCGCACGGTGCCGCTGCACTGACAGCTTACCTTACCGATGCGCAGGCCTCACAGGCCGTGACCTATATCGTCGATGCGCTGGAAGATAAGGGCCGGGATTTTTACGGGCTCGAACCGCTTGGCGCTGGTCTCGCCGCGCTCACAGCGGCGCTAAATAATGCGCAGGCCGAACAGGCTATTGAGCCTATTATTGCCGCCATGGAAAACACGCCCGACCCGCACGCCTTGGGTTTACTGGCCATTGGCCTGGCGGGGCTTGGCGTAGATTTCAGCGACGCGCAGACTGAACGCGCGCTGCAGCCAATGTTTGCTGCCATGCAGCCCGCTTCCGATACAAATGTACTGGGCCTATTGCGCCAGGGGCTGGCGGCGCTTGCCCCGCGAATGAACGAAGCACAGTCTAGACGCGCCGTGCAGCCGCTATTGGCTGCCATATGGGAAACCAGCAATACAGCGACACTGCGCGGTTTGGCGTCAGGATTAACGGCGCTGACCAGTCATCTTAATGATGCGCAGGCGGTTCAGCCGCTGATCGATGCTATTAAAATACCCTGGGTAGCGGGAGCGCCCAACGAAGTACTCGTCCAGGCGCTGCGAGAACGGCTGCAACCAGGCGACGCGGGCGAGCAATCGAAGCTGGATATTTGGGAGGTAACCGCACAGGCAAAGCGGCGGTTTAGCAATGATATTGATTTGACTCAGCCGCCTGCCAAAGCTGTATAAGATATAACTAAGCGGTTTTGCGTCGAACTTTACGGTTCGAACCCATTTAGTTGGCGGTGAGAAGTGGGATTCACGCGCGCCGTCCATGGCGCACGCCCTGCGGGCAGCCTGCGGCTGTGCAAAATGGCTGTCCTGCCATGATGTCGAACCCGAGGGTTCGAACCCCATCTATTTGGCGGTGAGGGTGGGATTCGAACCCACGAAACGTTGCCGTTTACACACTTTCCAGGCGTGCTCCTTCGACCACTCGGACACCTCACCGTAACTCGCCGTTATAGCGAACGGGCGCTAATGTATAGCAGAACCTGGTGAAAGGCAATATTCTTGCTGGCGGCCAACTAATGTGCAACCGCATTTTGAATTAGAAGTTTCGCGACTGAAGTTGCTCTTACACCAACGCAGCACTTGTGTGAGTGACAAATCGGCAGGAATGACGATTTGCACAGCCGCAGGCTGCCCGCAGGGCGAGCCACGCGGATGTGGCGAGTGACCTTAGCCGCGAAGGGCGGGCGGTTTCACTACAGCTTGCGCGCCAGCGTTAAGCCATCGCCAATCGGCACGAGGCTAATATCGACGCGCTTGTCGTCTTTTAAGTGCGCATTAAAGTCGCGAATGGCAACAGTATCAGCGTCGTTTTTGTCCGGGTCGATCACGCTGCCGCCCCATAACACGTTGTCAATCGCAACCAGCCCGCCCGGCTTCAGCAATTGCAAAACCCGATCATAATAGCCTTGGTAATTTACTTTATCGGCGTCGATAAAGCCGAAGTCGAAACTCTCTTGCTGGCCCTCTGCTAACACGGCATCTAAAGTCTGCAGTGCTGGCGCTAGCCGCAGGTCAATCATTTTGTCAACGCCTGCCTCTTGCCAATACGGTTTCGCAATCGACGTCCACTCTGCGCTAACATCGCATGCAAGTATGTAACCGTCGGCGGGCATGCATGCCGCTACCGCGAGGCTGCTGTAACCGGTAAACACGCCGACTTCTACGCAGCGTTTTGCGCCCAGCAGCCGGGTGAGTAAACCCATAAATTGCCCTTGCTCGGGAGAGATCTGCATATTGGCCTGGGCTAGCTGCATGGTTTTGTCGCGCAACTTGCGCAGCACCGACGACTCGCGCAGAGATACGTCGAGAATATACTGATACAGCGTGTCGTCTACGTTGATTGTTTTGTTGCTCATGTCTTCATCCGCTCATTAGTTGTCTGCTTACTTAAGTGTCATCCGATATGAAAGATAGAGTAGCCTGATTGATGCAGTTTCCTCAACTACGCAGCAAATACCCGGTTTACTCTGCAACTCTACTCAACAAAATCGCCGCCCGCTTGGCGAAATAGGTCAACACCGCATCGGCACCGGCGCGCTTGAACGCCGTGAGCGACTCCAGTATCGCTGCATCCAGATCCAGCCAGCCGTTTTGCGCGGCCGCCACGTGCATGCCGTATTCGCCGCTTACCTGGTAGGCAAAAGTAGGCACGCCGAACTCTTCTTTAACGCGGCGGATAACATCGAGATACGGCATGCCGGGTTTTACCATAACCATATCGGCACCTTCGTGTAAGTCGAGGGCTACTTCGTGCAAGGCTTCGTCGCTATTGGCGGGATCCATCTGGTAGCTGCTTTTGTCGCTTTTACCGAGGTTGGCGGCCGAACCTACGGCGTCTCTGAAGGGGCCATAGTAGCTTGAGGCATATTTGGCGGCGTAGGCGAGAATGTTTGTGTTGCTAAACTGTTGCTGTTCCAAGGCGTCGCGAATAGCACCAATGCGATGGTCCATCATGTCGGAGGGGGCGACGATATCGGCACCCGCTGCGGCGTGCGACAACGCCTGTTTGACCAATATCTCGACGGTAACGTCGTTGCTGACATAGCCTGCCTGGTCGATGATGCCGTCCTGACCATGAATGGTGTAGGGGTCCAGCGCCACGTCGGTAATGACTCCGATCTCGGGAACCGCTGCTTTGACTGCCGCCACGCTGCGCTGAACCAGACCGTCGGCACAGTATGCAGCCTCGGCCCGTAAAGATTTTTGTTCAGCTGATATGACTGGAAACAGAGCGATGGCTGAAACGCCCAGTTCGCACAGCTGTTCCGCCTCGCTGCAGAGGCGATCAATAGTAAGCCGCTCTACGCCAGGCATTGAGTCAATCGGCTGGCTCTTGTTTTCGCCGTCCATTACGAATAAAGGGCAAATCAGGTCGGCGGCAGATAAGATATTTTCTCGCATCAGTGCGCGAGAAAACGCATTGGCCCGCATGCGCCGCATGCGTGTGCGCGGGAACTGTCGACTGAACTTACTCATACAGATAACCCGCATGAAGGCGTTGTTGAGTAGTGCTACTCAACATTATCTTTCCCATCCTTGTATTGATCTGCCTGTTTCTCCTCTGTCTGTTTTTTTCCTTCCTGCTTTATCTCTTCCTGTTTTTCTTCCTGCTTCTCTTCTGCGGCTTTCTTGTCTTCCTTGTACACACTAATAACCAACCAACCGGCTTTTGGTTCGGCTGCGGCGGTGTCGGTGAACACGTGTATATGCCGCTTTTTGTCGATGGCAATTAACGGTATTACCCGCGTCGCATTTTTTTCAATGAAATCGGCGAAGCTGTATTCTTCGGTAATTTGGGTGGTGCGAATGCGTGCGCCTTGCTTCAGCCATTGTGACAACTTACCAAAGGTTAACTCTTCGTTGCCGAGAAACGCGCCTTTATAGGTGTGCGAAATGGCCGTTTTTTTACCACTTACGTCGACTTCCGTTTTTGTTTTCAGCGCAAAGATATTTTCGCGGCCAAATTCCGGTTGGTAGCGCATTGCCGCGAGTACATTATCTTCCCGGCGGGGTGAGGCAGCGATTAGCCTGCCAAGCCCCACCAAATCGAGATTACGGTCGGCGTATTCTGAAATCGGATTACCGTAAAACACGGGTAGTCCAGCCTGCCGCGCTTGCGTAACATTGTCCCACTGCACGTCCGACAGCAGCACGTTAATATCTTTATCCTGCAGCGCACTTGCGATAGCACGAGCCACATGATTGGCGCCGATAATTAATACGCCTTTGGGGTCGGGGTCAACCACGTCGAGAAGCTTTGCCAGATAGCGCGACGTGGCGCTTTGCAACAGTACCGTGCCGATGATAACGAAAAAC
Organism: Pseudomonadales bacterium; assembly: GCA_037969395.1. Lineage (GTDB taxonomy): Bacteria > Pseudomonadota > Gammaproteobacteria > Pseudomonadales > JAUIET01 > JBBKXJ01. The sequence goes on along the minus strand of JBBKXJ010000019.1, from coordinate 23,520 downwards.
GTCAGTTCGACCAGAATCGACGCATTGTCGTAGCCGCGTTTCTCAAGCTGCAGAGCGAACAAGCCGGAAATTGCCGCGGCGACAATACCGCGCGGGCCTATCCAGGAGATGATTGCCTTCTCGCGCCAATTTAGTTCGCTACCGATGGCGCACAGCCACACGCCGATGGGCCGAATGACTAGCTGCAGAGCCGCCAGCAAGGCAATGGCGGGCCAGCCCAACGCCTTGATTTGCTGTAAATCGATGCGCGCCGCTAATAGAATAAACAGCGCCGAAATCAGTAGCAGGGTTAGATTTTCTTTAAAGGATAAGATGTCGTCAACATGCAGGTCGCGCATGTTGGCAAGGCAAATGCCCATCACCGTCACCGCCAGCAAACCGGACTCGTGCGCTAACTCGTTGCTTATGGTGAACGCACCTAACACAAACGCTACAGTGGCGAAGTTCTGCAGAAATTCAGGTATCCAGTGCCGCCGCAACATCGAGCCCAGCCCGAAGCCACTGGCAAGTCCTAGCGCGCCACCAATTACCAACACCTCAATGAAAGCGAAGAACGAACTTTCCAGCGCGTTACCGTTTGCACCGCTGACAATGTATTCGTACATTACAACAGCAAGCAACGCCCCCAACGGGTCTATGACGATTCCTTCCCAGCGCAGCACATTGCGAATTTTTTTATTGGGTCGAACAGTGCGTAGCATAGGTACTATCACCGTCGGGCCGGTAACAACCACCAGCGAGCCAAACAGCAGAGCCAACGGCCAGTCGATGCCGAACAAATAGCGAGTCACCACAGCGGTACATATTAAGGTGATTAGGGCGCCGTAGCTGACCAGGCGCCGCACCACACCGCTAACCGACTTGATCTCGTGAAACTGCAGCGTCAGACTGCCCTCGAACAGAATGATGGCCACGCTAAGCGATACGATAGGGAAGAGCAGGTCGCCGAGCAATTCGTTAGTGTTGACAATGCCGCCAATCGGACCGAGTACAATACCGGCAATTAGCAACAATAAAATAGCCGGTAACTTGATGCGCCAGGAAATCCACTGACATAAAAAGCCCGTGACCGCAATTAAACCGAAAATCAGGGCGGGGGAGTGGAGTGTCATAAATGGGAGTTGTTACAATAATGAGCGGGCTTTGATCGGCGCGAATTCTAGCAGCTTTACGCCGGTCTGTGTGCGTATTCTGCTAGCGGTACACGGCTTGACCCGCGCTAATATGTCGATTGATCATTATGTGCTCGCCGGCATTAACACAAACGGCGGCACCCGCATTCGGGCGAACAATATTCTTGCAGCATAAACAAATCAGGAAACTAAATGACTACTGACGCGATAAAGGCCAGCACGCTAGTACAAGCGCTAGATAGCGCTGCTGCAGGCCCAAACGGTATTCGGTTTATTAACGCTGAACGCGATGAGCGCTTTTTAACCTATGCTGATCTAAGAACGCGTGCCCTGGCGGTGTTGCATTTCCTGCAACAGCACGATGTTGTCGCCGGCAAGCAGCTGATTTTGTTCGTTAGCGATAATATGCAGTTTATCGACGCGTTTTGGGCCGGGCAGCTAGGTGGCATAACGCCTGTGCCGCTGGCGGTAGGTAACAGCGACGAACACAGACGCAAGGTATTCACCGTATATGCAAGTTTGCAAGATGCCCATATATTGACGTCAGCTAAAAATCTGGAAAGGCTGGAAGCGTTTGCTAACAGCAATGGTATGCAGCAGGAATTTGCGGCGCTCGCTGGCAGAAGTCTGTTGATTGAAAAAATAGACGACATATCCAGCGCTGGCGCTATTCATCAAGCTGCAGCGAGCGACACGGCATTTATTCAATTTTCCTCAGGGTCTACCGGCACGCCCAAAGGCGTTGTTTTAACGCACAACAATCTATTACATAATATTCGCTCTATCACCCATTCGGCCGAAATGGATAGTAGCGACGCATTTCTGAGCTGGATGCCCCTCACGCATGACATGGGTATTATCGGTTTTCATCTAACCCCCCTGGCGCTAGGGGTGGAGCAGAATATTATGCCAAGCGATTTGTTCGTGCGCCGGCCACAGCTTTGGCTGTTAAAAGCTTCTGAACATAAGGCGACGATCCTCTCTTCCCCCAATTTTGGCTACAAGCACTATTTGAAAACGGTGGAGCGCAACGGCTTACCGGAAATGGATCTGGCAAACGTGCGTTTGCTATTCAACGGTGCCGAACCTATCTCATTAACGCTGTGCGAGCAATTCAGCAGCACGTTGGCGGCTCGCGGCCTGGCGCACAATGCGATGTACCCGGTGTACGGTCTGGCTGAGGCATCGCTGGCGGTCACTTTTCCTGCGCCAGGGGCTGCGGTCAGTTCAATCGCTATCGAGCGCGCTTCGCTGCAGCTTGAGCAAGTCGTTAGCATAGCGGCAGAAAATGATGTCGATGCACCGCGATTCGTCAACCTGGGGCGTCCGATCCACGACACCTGCGTGCGCATCGGCGATGCTGAAGGCCGCGAGCTGGCCGAACAAGCGTTAGGGCGAGTGCTAATCAAAGGCGACAACGTCACCGCGGGCTACTATGGCAATGCTGCCCTTAACGCCATCAGCTTTTTAGCCGATGGCTGGCTCGATACGGGCGACCTTGGCTTTATGCTGGAGGGTTGCCTGTACATCACCGGCCGCAGCAAGGAGCTGATTATTCTTAATGGCCAAAATTATTATCCGCATGATATTGAAGTGCTGTGCGAACAGATCGACGGGGTAGAGCTTGGTAAAGTTGCCGTTGTTGCCGTCGGCGGCGATGCATTGCATGCCGAGAGCGCGCAAATATTTGTAACGTATAAGGGTGCGCTGGAAGATTTTCTGCCGCTGGCGCAGCAGCTGCGTCGTGTGGCATTGGAAAAAGCCGGCATGGAAGTGGAGCATGTGATTCCGTTGCGCGCTATTCCAAAAACTACCAGCGGCAAGTTCCAACGCGTTGCCCTCGCTGAGGCATACCGCAGCGGCGAGTACAGCGAAGTGATCGACCAGCTCGCCAGTATTGCTTTACTTTCATCTGCGCATTCGGGGGCAGGGCCGTCAGGCGATGGAGTCTACGCGCAACGCCTGCAAAAAATTGTGCAAAACGTCGTTAGCGAGGTTGACGTAGGCGTTGACGACAACATTCTTGACCTGGGCACCAGCTCGCTCCAGCTGGCACAAATTCACGAGCAGATTGACGAAGAGTTTCCCGACCAAATAGAACTGGCCGATCTGTTCGACTACCCTACAGTTAATCAGTTAGCGGCATTTCTGCAGTCGAAAACAGGCCGCTAATTTAATTCATTCGTAAATGCCTCGCGCCCGGCTCCACTTATTATTACTCCATAGCCATGCCTCCGGTTGCGCGGCAATCGACTCTTCAAGGGCGTGGGCGTAGCGTTCAATAATACGCATATCGCCTTTCGCATAGGGCGGTTCGTCAAGTAGTTCGAATCGAACCGAGTAGTACCCTCTACGCTCGCGGCGCATGGCAGCGAAATAGACCGGATATTTTGTCATTTGCGGAATTTTCGCCATGCCCATTTGAAACGATGTTTGCTGGTTAAGAAACTGCAGCCAGTGCTTAGCTTCGTTGCGTTTCGGTGACTGGTCGGCAACCATTGCGAAGGCACGCATTTCGTTGCGGCGCTGCATAATGTCCATCACTGCACTCTTATGCGGTACGGGCCTGGCGCCAAACCGTGAGCGACTTTGTAGCATAAATTCATCGACGACTTTTTGATGCAAGGGCTTGTATACCGCGTCTACCGGGAACGGCAGGGTAATGTTGCAGGCCGGCAGCAGCCACTCCCAGTTGCAGTGGTGTGCAGCGAGCAACACGATGGACTGATTATTGGCCACGTGTTCACTGAAAATATCGGCATTGTCTAACCGCACGCGTTGCCGAAACTGCGCCTCAGTCATTGTGCTGGCCTTGATCGCCTCAAGCATAACGTCGATGAGCTGCCGATAGAATTGCTTCTCAAGCGCATTGATCGCTGTAGCACTTTTTTCGGGAAAGCTGTTTTGCAAATTCTTGCGCACCACATCACGCCGGTAACGCACAATATAGAAGGCGATAAAATAAAGCAGCGGCGCCAGCCCGTACAATACTGCCAGCGGCAGCCTGGCTAATCCGTTAAGTAGCATCAGCCTAAATAAGCTTGATTTCGATAAACGCGCGCTTGTTAATACGCCCGTTCAAGCGCGCGAAGAGATCGCCCACTCTCATTTGCCAACCGTATTTGCGCTTCAGCGCCCGGTGTGCCTTATTGATGTCCTGGGGGTCGTCAAGCAACACGGCATCGGCGTCAAACCAGTCGCCGGTGACTTTACCAGTCACGGTGCAGGTAGCTAGCCGCGCTTTGCTGGAATTACGCAGACGTTTAACTTTGCCCGCTTTTGATTCGGAAAATACGTAAAGCCTGTCGTCAACAGGCGCAGCCCATACTGGCGTATTGACCATCTCGCCGGATTTCCGAAACGTTGCAAAGCTAATATAAGACGATTTGCGTAGTACGTCAGGTAATGACATTAACAATCCCTGCAAGTTTTTAGCTTGGTTAAAACAGGCGCACAAAGTTACTCAATCGGCGCTCGCTGCGCAAGCCAATATTCGCAAAAGGTTAAGTGAAAAAGAAGGCAGCTACTCCAACAGAACCTGCTGCAACGTTCGATTGTCATTGCCCAAACAACTCTCAGCAGAAGGGTGATCATCACCCTTAACCCTCATCGCCGCAATCGCTCCGGTTATATGCCCCGGAATCGCTCCAAGAAATCCTAACCCCGACTCGCGTAAAAACAAGCCGCCAACATAGGTACCGTAAGCGGGGTGCAACATACGATACGCGCGCTTCTGTTCGTTGTAGCGGCATTCGTGCTTCAGGTAGCTCAAAGCATCATTACTGGCAACGGCTTCGTAATATAGAGGGGCGCCGGGTAAGGAGTAGATGGCAGCGTGGGTGCCTTTTAGTTTGCGGCTGTTGAAATCTTTGGCATGGCCAGCCTCATGCAACACCACAGCAACATTGTTAGAGTATATACTGATGGTGTTGGTGTAGGGGTTGTAGTGGTCGCCGCCAAAGAAGCGACCCGGTAGTATGGTGTAAATAGACGTGCTTAGAATTCCCAGCGTATAGCGCCAGCCGGCGCCGACTTCCTTGTTTTTAAATAACCGACGCCACTGTGTGCCGGGTTTGTAAGTATTAACCAGCACCTGCACGTCGGCGAGGTCGTTCTTGTCGATATAATGCATCATCTCGGCAATAGTTTCTGCCGAAATTTCGTGACTATCGATGCTTCGGTTCCACAGCACTAGTTTGGACAGTAAGCTGCCGGGCCAATACCAGTCGGAGGCGTCGAGAAATTTGTGTGGTGCGCCGATTAGAACTTGTTGTTGCATAGGCGGCGTCGGCTTGTTGCTGTCACCGTACTTACCTGTGCCGTATTGGTAGGTGTTTGCAGCGCAACCGGAAATGCAGATGAATATAACGAACAGAGAAATTAGTTTAGTCAAAGGAGCGGCTAATCGTTAAAACTTTTGTCGGCCTAGTATAAGTTAAACTGCCGGCATTTAACTAACACGCTGAATCCAGCTCTGCGGCAGCCATGTGGAAAGCTGAAATCTCTAACCTTGACGGTGGCCGAGTTCTTCAATTCGAGCTGTCGCGGGCGGCCACGTGGCTAAATTACGCTCAGGTGATTGCGGGCTGGCAACACGACGCATCGTTTCGTGAATTCTTTACAGGCTTGCTTGCGGATGCGCCGTTTCCCGCCTATTTTTGGGAAACGCCTGCGGTCGATTCAGCAAGCCTGGATCGGCGGTTCGAATTCGTGCTGGTAGATAGCCCGCAGATCGCAGCGCTGTCGCCCAACCCCACTGCCTTTGCCGAATATTTCGCCAGCTCTCAGTTGGAAGAGAGTGTCGTCTCGTTCCCCAATTCCGGCAAAGACGCACTCCTTGTGGCACCATGTCCCGGTGCACCATTGGCCGCTTATGCCAGCCTCGCTACGTTTTCACGTCACGCACCCGCGACACAACAGCATGCACTATGGCGGTCAGCTGGCGTGGCGCTCGAGCAAGCCCTGCAGCAACAGACCGTGTGGCTGAGCACTAGTGGCATGGGCGTCGCCTGGCTGCACCTGCGGCTGGATGAACGCCCGAAATATTACAACTATGCACCTTATCGACGTAGCTCAATGTAAGCCGCTAAATGCTCTCTGCGATGGAGGACTTCAAGCACCGCACCAGGGCTCGATCATTTCGCAGGAAGCGTTGAAAGAAGCTCGTTAACTATTCGGCGACCCAAATTTCGTTAGTTTATCGCCGCTGTAAGCTGTCTGGCCGCTTCTTCACCCAGCAGACGATGAGTTTTGCCGGTTGGGTGGATATCGTCGAAGAATACAAAGCTATCGAGCTGTTCGGCACTACAGTAGACTTCGAAGCTTAAATCATCGATGTTGTAGCAACCCTGAGTGGTATTGGTGAATCCAAGTTCGCTGGCGCGACTAAGAACATCCTCAAGCGCGGCATACAAATCAATAGTCGTCAGCCGGACCGTATTCGATTCATACCCTTGCACAATGCTTTGCACCTCTGCGTTGAAGTGCTGTGTCAACACGGTGGCGAGGGCGGCCTCGGCTGCAGGAGCGGCCTGAAACTTCGCCGTTCTGCCGATGTTTGGCACGGTGAGCAGCACAATTTCACGCCCGCCACGGCTGACGATAGCGTCCACTCCTTCGCCCACTTTGACCGCAGCGCGGCTTAGCAGCTCTCGGCCGCCGGCCTCACCAAGACTAACTGCATCGATCACATCGTTGCCACCAATAAAGAACAGATAGAAGTTGTCCGGGTTGACCTCATCATCGTTCTTCATCAGGTAGGATTCTATCTGCAGGTCGAGATTGATAAAGGTTTCTTTATCCAGAGCATTAGCACCGGCAATCGCGTAGTTAGTACCTTCTTCTTCTGTATCAAGATAGTTGGATGCTTCCGCACTGGTTTGCAGCGACTCGGCAATATACTCTACGATAACCCTGCCATTGGAGATTCGGTTCTCAAAAAACGGGACGGGTAAATCATCGCCAAAGCTTGCGGGTCGGCCGAGGTTGCCGGTATCCGACAGACTGTCACCGAAAATATACAGCTTGGCCTGCGGCGGATTTGCATTTCCTACAGCCGGGCTGTCGTTGTTGTTGTCATTGTCATTACAGGCAGTCAGCGTTAATGCGACCAACAGTAACGGTAGCAAGCGAGACTTTATCGCTGTGTGCAGTATGAGCATTTTAGATCGACTCCTGTAGAGACTGTTCAGATAACGAAATTCAACTGTTAACCAGGGTAGGTTAGCTGGATGATAACTCAACGTTATCTACGACGTAATGCGCGCTATTGGATTCAATGAAAACAATAGAGAAGACGCTAAAGTGCAAAAATGCCAATATGCTGCGCGCCGCATTCTATGCACTTGTGCTCGATAAGAGCGTCGATCAGGTCCTCCGTAAACTGGATCAGCGCTAGAGCGAAGGGCAATCGCCCGCACCGCGTGCTCTCATGATTGGTATGTGTTATCGTGGCTGGATGTGCAAAATCCCATATTCAATCGCTGTATTTGCGTGCGTTTGTCTGCTAACCATGCAGCTCAGCGGACTGCATCTGCACGTTGATCCTGTTGGCAACGATACAGGAATGCATGGCACGCATGTGCACGATGCCGATCCGGACGATCACGACCACAGCGCAGACGTCGACGTGTCACTGCTTGAGCAACTGAGTAGCAGCTGGTCGAAACTCATCCCCTTACTGATCATTTGCGTCATCGTATTGGCGGCAGTAGCCTGGACTCAAATCCATCTACGCTCGCCACCCGTACAGTCCGGCAAAGTCCGCCATCGTATTCGCTGGCGACCTCTCCTGCGCGCCCCTCCTATATCCCTGTAAACCAGTCTTTTGAAGCCTCTGTGAACAGCAACTGCTGTTTATAGTCCTGCTCGACTAACAATCGCGTTTGCAAGAAATGCGAAGGGAGAACCACTTATGTGGGTATTAATCACGTGCCGCGATGGCGCGCGGTGTCTGCTGCTTTTATTCAGCATCGCCACTCTGACTCAGTCAGTGTCAGCCAGCGAAGACGCCACACTTGATATGCAGGAAGCCGTCAAACGGACGCTTGCGCGTAGCCCGTCGCTGATGGCATTTGGCTATCAAATTGACGCGCAGCAGGGCCGGCTGACGCAATCACAGCTGCGCCCTAATCCCGAGCTGAGTGTGCTGGTGGAAAATGTCCTTGGCTCCGATAAATTTGAGAGCTTTGATAGTGCCGAGTCCACGCTCAGTCTGGGTTGGGTTTTAGAGAGGGGGAAGCGGGCATCGCGTGTTGCGGCAGCTCGCGCCGGCGTGTCAGCGCTAGCATCAGAAGCGGAAGTCCAGCGACTGGATGCGGCTGCAACAACCGCTCGCTTGTTTCTTGACAGCCTTGCTGCTCAGGAACGCCTGGTGCAAACACAAGCGGCCGTTACGCTGTCGGAAAGGACTGTGGCTACCGTCAGTGAGCGTGTACGTGCTGGTAGAACGCCCGCGGCAGACCTGGCAAGAGCAGAAGCGGGGCTTGCCCGTGTACGCTTGGCTCGGGAGGATGTAGTGCATGAAAAGGCGACATCTAACCATCGGTTGGCGGCGCAGTGGGGCGAGACGCAGCCTGGCTTTTCAAAGGTAACGGGCAACCTCCAGAAGCTGCCGAAGCCGGATGGCTTTTCGAAGTTACTCACGCGACTCGATCAGAACCCGGACCTTTCCCGCTTTCTGACCCAGCAACGACTGCGTGAAGCAGAGTTGCGCCTGGCCAAGGCGGAGTCGAAACCGAGTTGGCGGGTGAGCGCGGGCATTCGCCGACTGGAGCAAAGTGACGATCAGGCGTTGATCGCCGGCATTACCATTCCGCTCGCACTGCGCAATCGTAACCAGGGCCGTATTGCGGAAGCGCGCGCCAAACTGGCTGAGGTGGACGCGAGTCGATCAGCCACCCGCGTGCAGATCGAAACCCAATTGTTCGCACTTTATCAGGAATTGCTGCATAGCCTGCACCGGACAACGACCCTGCGCGAGGAGATCGTGCCCCGCGTCGAGCAGGCGCTGGCTGATACCCAAAAAGCCTATGCGGCGGGTCGCTACGGCTACTTCGAGCTGCAGCTCGTGCAAGCCGAGGCGTTGAACGCGCGGACAGACCTGGTAGAAGCGAGTATCGACGCCCACCAGCGTTTAATCGAAATTGAACGACTGACCGGGACCGTGCTGGCGTCTCCGGTCGATCAACCATGAGGTTTTTCATGCACAATTTATTTTACAAGATGTGGTTCATGGTTCTCGCTCTAGGGCTTACGGGTTGTGACGGCGTACGCTCCGGTGACGCTGCGCAGAGCGACCATGCCGAGAGGGCCGAGGCCGAAGTCCCCAAAGGACCGCACGGTGGACGCTTGTTGATTGACGGCGACTTTGTCCTGGAACTCGCCATCTTCGAGACCGGCGTACCCCCAGAGTTTCGCGTGTGGGTGACCGACGCGGGGGCAGAGATTGCTCCCGAAGATGTCAGCGTACACGTGATCTTAACGCGCCTGGGTGACGTGAAGGACGAAATCGAGTTTACCGTACAGGACGATTTTCTGCGCGGTGATACCGTCATCTATGAGCCACATTCCTTTGAGATAACCGTCACAGCGCAGCAAGGTGGTGCGGCTCATCGTTGGCAATACGACAACTTTGAAGGGCGCACGCGCATTGCGCCTGACATCGCTGCGGCATTTGGGCTTGAAACCGAGCTGGCGGGACCTACGACGATTCACGATACCGTCACGGTCTACGGTCGTGTGGTGCCTAACGCCGAGCGAGTCCGTACGGTGAGCGCGCGTTTCGATGGCGTCGTACAAGCAGTGAAAGTATCGATCGGCGACAGCGTGCGACAGGGGCAAGCGCTAGCGACGATTGAAAGTAACGACAGCCTGAAGAACTACGCGATCACTGCACCGATGAGCGGTCTGGTGACGGAGCGGACTACCAATCCGGGCGAACTGACCGCCGGACGGCAGCTATTCAAGATCATGGACACGACAACGGTCTGGGCTGAACTGGCGGTGTTTCCTTCCCATCGAGAGCGGGTTCGGGCGGGTGCCCCGGTCGTTGTGAAGGCAGTGGATGGAGACATTCGCCGCAGGGGCGTGGTTGATCGTCTCAATACCGTAGCCGAGGCAAACCAGTCTGTTCTCGCGCGCGTGGTGCTGGAAAATGCCGATGGCGCGCTCCTGCCCGGCATGTATCTGACCGGTGAGATTCAAGTTGCCACGCACGACGTGCCACTGGCAGTAAAGCGGTCGGGCTTGCAGAGCTTCCGCGATTTCACCGTGGTGTATGCCCGCATTGGCGATGAGTACGAAGTGCGCATGCTCGATCTCGGTCGACAGGATAGCGAGTGGACTGAGGTGCGCGGCGGCCTGGACACGGGAACACGCTACGTCACCACGAACAGCTATCTCGTCAAAGCCGACATCGAAAAGTCCGGCGCGTCACACGATCACTGAGGGCGGAATTATGTTGGAACATATTATTAAGCTATCGCTGGCGCGGCGTGTCTTCGTCCTTTTCATCGTTTTGCTGTTGATCTGTCTGGGCTTGTGGAATTTCACCCGCTTGCCGATTGATGCGGTGCCTGACATCACCAACGTGCAAGTGGTGGTCAATACAGAAGCGCCGGGCTACACGCCGCTCGAGGTGGAGCAACGGGTCACGTTTCCGTTGGAAAACGCCATGGCCGGCATCCCGCAGCTCGCCTATACACGCTCACTGTCACGCTACAGCCTGTCGCAAATCGTCATCGTGTTTGAAGAAGGCACTGACATTTATTTTGCGCGCCAGCAAGTGGCGGAGCGGATGAACGCGGCAAAAGCGTCGCTGCCTCGAACACTCGAGCCCTCTCTGGGTCCGATCGCGACAGGGCTTGGAGAAATCTTCATGTTTACCGTCGATTCCGAACCGGGCGCGGTTAACGAAGAGGGTAGCCCCATTACACCCACCGACCTGCGCTCCGTGCACGATTGGATCATCCGCCCCCAGCTCTTGCGCGTGCCGGGTGTCGTTGAAGTTAACCCGATTGGCGGATTTAAGAAGGAAATACTGATCGCACCGGAGCCTTCGAAATTGCTCGCTCATGGGCTCACCTATAGCAATGTAGTGACGGCATTGGAGCGGAATAATGGCAATCAGGGCGCCGGATTTATTGAACACAATGGTGCGCAATGGCTTATCCGAATGCCTGGCCAGGCTAATGCTATCGGGGAGCTAGGATCAATTGTTGTCAGCGAAACGGAGGGTGTGCCGATTCGGGTACGCGATATCGCAGAAGTGGGTTTAGGTCGCGAGCTTCGCTCCGGTGCCGCCACGCAGGACGGTCACGAAGTCGTCATGAGCACCGTGTTCATGCTGATTGGCGAAAACAGCCGCGCCGTGGCCAATGCCGTGGCGGAGAAACTCGATACCATTCAAGCGAGCCTGCCGGCTGGCATTACCGCGACAGCGGTATATGACCGTACCGGATTAGTGGATAAAACATTAGCAACAGTGAAAACAAATCTCGTCGAAGGCGCGTTGCTGGTGGTCGTTGTCTTGCTGCTATTCCTCGGCAACATCCGCGCCGCATTGCTAACGGCTGCTGTCATTCCCATTGCCATGCTTATGACCATCACCGGCATGGTGCAGGCCAAAGTGAGCGCGAATCTCATGAGCCTCGGAGCGCTGGATTTCGGTTTGATAGTAGACGGCGCGGTGATCATCGTTGAGAACTGTTTGCGCCGCCTGAGCGAGGCCGGCAAGACCGGGACCCGGTCTTTGAATGACCGGCTCGCGGTCGTGTTTGAGGCGACGCAAGAAGTGATCAGACCGGCGCTGTTCGGCGTGTTTATCATCACCGTGGTCTATCTGCCGATCTTTGCCCTCACCGGCGTCGAAGGCAAGATGTTCCATCCGATGGCCATTACCGTCGTCATCGCGCTGGTGAGCGCCATGGTCCTGTCGGTGACCTTTGTGCCTGCCGCTGTGGCCCTGCTGTTTAGCAAGCCCATTGAGGAGAAGCAGAACGCCATTGTTCGCGGCGTGCTTTCGCTGTATCGACCGGTGCTCCTTATGGCGCTGCGATTTCGCTGGAGCGTCGTGGGCTCTGCCCTCTTGTTGATACTTGTGTGCGGCTGGGCGGCGACCCGCTTAGGCACTGAGTTTATACCCAATCTCGACGAGGGTGATATCGCGATGCACGCCTTGCGTATTCCCGGCACTTCCCTGCAACAAGCCGTGCAAATGCAGGAGCAGTTAGAAGCCGAAATCAGAAAACTGCCCGAAGTCGAGCGCGTCTTCGCCAAGATCGGCACCGCCGAAGTCGCGACCGATGCCGTGCCGCCAAGCGTTGCGGATAACTTCATCATTCTGAAACCACGCGCTGAATGGCCCGATCCCAACAAACCAAAGTCACAGATTGTGCAAGAACTGGAAGACCGGGTGACGCCCATACCGGGCAATCGCTATGAGTTTCTGCAACCCATTCAAATGCGCTTTAACGAATTGATTGCCGGTGTGCGGTCCGAACTTGCGGTGAAGGTGTTCGGCGATGACTTCGATACCTTGATAGCACTGGGCGACAGCATCGAGGCAGCTATCAATCGGGTACCTGGAGCGGCCGATGTGGCGGTCGAACAGGCCACCGGCTTACCGGTGCTGACGATACTGCCAGACCGTGAAGCACTGGCGCGCTATGGCCTTACGATTGCTGACTTGCAAGATCTGGTGAGTACCGCACTGGGAGGGACGGCGGCAGGGCTGTTGTATGAGGGCGACCGCCGTGTCGACATTGTGGTGCGCTTACCGGAGCGCTTACGCACTAACCCGGACGGCTTGCTGAGTCTTCCTGTGCCGTTGGCTAACGGTGGTTTCGTGCCACTGGGTGAACTTGCGCAAACGGAACTGGTCAATGGTTACAATCAGGTCAACCGGGAGAACGGCAAGCGCCGCATGGTGGTTAGCGCCAATGTGCGTGGTCGCGATCTCGGTTCCTTCGTTAAAGACGTACAGCAGGCCGTCGCTCAGCAGGTGGATGTGCCGTCCGGCTATTGGGTCGAATACGGCGGTACGTATCAGAACCTGCAGTCAGCCAGCAATCGCTTGAGTGTCGTTGTTCCCGTGACCCTGCTCCTCATTATCGGCTTGTTGGTCATGGCGCTGGGATCGCTTCGGGATGCCGGCGTTATCTTCTCCGGTGTGCCGCTGGCCTTGACTGGCGGTATTGTGGCCTTGCTGATTCGGGACATTCCCTTTTCGATTTCCGCTGCCGTCGGATTCATCGCGCTATCGGGTATTGCGGTACTGAACGGTCTGGTGATGGTCGCGTTCATACGCGATTTACGCCAGCATGGGCGCTCGCTGGACGAGAGCATTATTGAGGGTGCGTTAACCCGACTGCGTCCTGTACTAATGACTGCGCTGGTTGCCTCCCTGGGCTTCGTGCCCATGGCATTAAACACCGGTATTGGCTCGGAGGTGCAGCGACCGTTGGCGACCGTAGTGATTGGGGGCATCATATCTTCAACGCTATTGACACTGGTTGTGCTGCCGGTGCTGTATCGCCTGGTGCACGCACCGCGAATGACTGTCGAAGTTGCTGATCCCGCCGTGCAAACATGATGCTGGCACAGCCTGATGTGAAATCACCGCTCGCGGATCTGACGTATCGCAGGCTGTTCACTGCCCAGGTGATCGCCCTGGCGGGTACCGGGTTGACGACGGTCGCACTGGCGCTGTTGGCTTTCGATCTGGCCGGGGGCAACGCGGGTGTTGTGCTGGGTACAGCGTTCGCGCTGAAGATGGTGGCGTATGTTGGCATCGCGCCGCTTGTTGCTGCGTTTGCGCAGCGTCTGCCACGCCGGGCATTGCTCATTGGGCTCGACATTGCACGCGCCGTGATTGTCGCGTGCATGCCCTTCGTCACCGAGATCTGGCAGATCTACGTGCTGATCTTCGTACTGAACGCCTGCTCGGCAGGTTTTACGCCGACGTTTCAGGCGACGATCCCGGATATTCTGCCTGATGACGCGCGTTATACCCGCGCGTTGTCGTTGTCTCGACTGGCATACGATCTCGAGAATTTACTGAGCCCCATGCTCGCGGCAGCTGCGCTTATCGTTTTGAGCTACGATGCCCTGTTTGTTGCGAATGCAATCACGTTCCTTATCTCTGCTTTGTTGGTCTTCTCGGTGCAGCTGCCTTCGCCCGAATCGCACGAGCGTGAGGGTGGCGGCTGGGACAATGTGACGTTTGGCATTCGAGCCTATGTGGCGACACCCCGATTGCGTGGACTACTCGCCCTCTCTCTGGCGGTTGCTGCCGCCGGTGCGATGGTTATCGTCAATACCGTGGTGTATGTGCAGCATCACCTCAACGGCACACAAAGTGAAACCGCGCTGGCGATTGCTGCTTACGGCGCGGGGTCCGTGGTGGTGGCACTCGCGTTGCCTCGCTTGCTTGACCGTTTGCCGGATCGACCCTTCATGCTTGCCGGCGGCGCGCTGGTAACCGTGGGTCTGTTACTGGGATTGTCGAAACCTGATTTTCCTGCCTTGTTGCTCATCTGGGTCCTGCTTGGATTCGGCACCTCACTTATCCAGACACCTGCAGGAAGACTTCTGAAACGGTCTGCCAACGAGGGCAACCGGCCAGCAATATACGCCGCGCAGTTTGCGCTGTCACATGGCTGTTGGCTGATCGCCTACGCACTCGCCGGATGGATTGGCGGTATGTTGAGCCTGGCGGCTGCTTTTCTGCTACTCGGGCTTGTGTCGCTTGCTGCAACGGCGGCGGCATTGAAACTATGGCCAGCCGATGACCCACTCGAGCTGGACCACATGCACGAAGCGACGCGTCACGATCATCGACACCTTCATGACGAACATCACCACCACGACCACGAAGGACGGGAGGGGCTGGAACCACATAAACATTCGCATACGCATTCTGCGGTAAAGCACAGGCATCCTTATGTCATTGATCTGCATCATCCGCAGTGGCCTGTCGATTGACCACACGGTTTCTGTAGTCAGAATCCCAAAGGGCTGCCGCCGGACTGAAAAAGGCTGCCCCTGAACATTGAGTGCATCAGACATGGCCTACAATATAGAAGCTGCAATGTTGGACGCTACACTCGCCAGCGCTTGGATTGAGCTGCGGCTACAGCGAAAGTAATCTGGCTGGTCATATTTGGCTGCCTGTAAGTAAATATTAACAAATGCGAAAGGTTCTCTTTCATGCAACCAACGTAGACCGTTACTATCGGCCTGCGATGTAGCCGCCGCTGGAGAGACGACAATGAGTTTTGGATTTTTAGGTAATGCTCACCGGGCAGAACTGGCGTGCAAACCCGAGCGAGCTATTCACTGCTGGCAGAACGGGTTCGATACCGGTCAATGTCTTTGCGACCAGAAAAGGTGGCGAGAGGCGCTACCATACCTTGGCACTGCGTTTGAAACCTCCGAAATTATGATGACGACAAACGCGGTTAAGCCGCAGTGCGCTCACGAATTATTTAACGCTTCGGCCGCATTGTTGATAGATGGCTATGCTGGTATAGGAGCGAAAGCTCAGTGCGAGGAAATCTACCGTATGGCGGCAGTGCGCTTGCGACGAGAATCGTGTTGCTACCCTGAAACACAAGCGCGTATTAAGCAGTACATAAATCAGCTACACCAACATGTACAACGTTCTGCTGCCAAGGGGCGTCAGCATGTTTGCTCGCGCGCGGTGGTGTCCGCGTAATCTACACGTGGCTGTTCGCCATTGAACTTTACCCAGCGGTGCAGGTGTAAAGCAAATATGACCTGTGGTAGATTCCCGGGTCGCGCTCCAGGTGCATCGGAATCGCGTTGCCGGTCGTAAACTAACTAATTGCTTCGTCTCTTCAACAAATTGATGAACTGCTAACCACGGTAGAGTTGCTGCTCAGCTAATAAAAATCATTCGGCCAAAACCTGGTAATAAATGATAATGTGCGACAACTGTGACTGAATTTTAGTCCATAGCCACGTCAGGTACACCAACAGCGCCAGGACAACATTGATTTGACAGCTAACTCGCGACTGCCCTCAGTCTGGACATGGAGTGCGTTGCTAATCGCATTACCAATCGCCATACCCCGCGCGGCCATTCTAATGACTTTCTTCGGTTCCAGCAGTGAGGTGTGGCAACACCTGCGCAGCACGGTACTGACTGAGTACATTTACACTACTGTCGCGTTGTTGCTGTGCGTGGCGGCTGTCACCAGTTTGATTGGCGTACCGTGCGCCTGGTTAACCGCCACGCGGTCGTTCCCGGGGCGCAACATTTTTGTCTGGGCGCTAATTTTACCCTTCGCCGCCCAGCTCAATTCTGTGTGCAGCAATAAACCTTGTTTGACAAGGCAGGCGTTACACCACAGTGTTAATAGCGACGCGCGGGATTTACCAGGGTATATCACGGCCGTCAAAAAACTGATCAGCAAAACTTGAATAGCGATTCTGTTCGTAGCGCTCGGCGAGCACTTCTTTCAGCGCTTTAAGCGTTCTGATCTCACTGGAAAAATAGTGATATGAGTCACTGCGCTGCTGTAGTGACTGTAGATGCTGAGCAATTTTTTTATTGATCGATTTTTGTGAGCGCGCGTAAAAGCGTTTATAAACGCCGGCGTGCAGGGGGGATTGGTTGATAATGTCAGCTTTTCTTTCCACTTGCTGCGCGAGATAATTGAGCAACACAGCTTCCAGGTCATGTTGGTCAGCATTCGACAGACTGTGGTCAGCGTCGACAAATTGTTGATGTAGCTGCAGCACGGTGATGAGGTCGTTATTTTTTCGCGCGTCGAGTAACGTTGACATCAGCGTATGTTTTTCTTCGCGACGCTTTTCATCCTGTTCCTTATCGGGATGCAAGGCAGTGGCGGTTTGTCGAAACAGCCGTTTGAAAACTGTGCTGTCGATGCTTTGTTTCGGATTTGCAGAGGCAGTGTTGGCCTGGCTGTCAGCAAATTGCTCAAACATATCTTCAAACAGGTCGTGCTGCGCCCGTTCGTGCGGTGTTGCCGAAGCGCCGTCTGGAGCATTCCTGTTGCCAAATAATTCGTCCATCATTGCGTCGGCGAACGCGCTGTCATCATCGTCGGTTGCAAACGGATCGTCCTGCATGCCCTCGGCTGCGCGCGCGTAAGCCGGGGAGATTGCTTGGTAATATTGATCGAGCTGTTCAGCCGGCGATAAATCGCTGTTGTCGTCAAGGTCTATGTCGTGCTCGCGTGCGTGTTTGTTCGCCATCGCGTTGCGCAGGTCTTCGTCGACCAGCCCCATGCAGTCTATCTCTTCCAGGTTTTCATGAATCCAGTCGTCCAGCTCGGCACGTTGCCAGCGGGTCAGTGATCTTTTTTCGGCAAATGCCAGCTGCTTTTCCAGCATGGTTTTAATCAACGCGCCCATCGCCAGCTCTTGCGGCATGACTTCGCCTTCAACGCGCCTCAGCAGCGAATTCAATTCGACATCGAGTTTTCGATTAGACTTCTTTAAGCGCTCGGCCTTTTCCCAGAGTTGTTGAAATTTCGATTTGCGCGCTTTGGTCTTTTTTGCGCGGGTTTTAGCCAATGACATTCAGAGGGAACTCCGTGTTGGGTGAGCACTGTTACGCGAAGGGTGATAACAGGATTGCCGAAGATAGCAGTGCAAACTGCGGTGACGCTCGAAACAGCGGTCGTTCGGAAACGGCAATACTATCATTCACGCCAGGCCGTTAGCAGTATGATCAGTTCACAAGCCACGGTAATTCTACCAACCATGGCACGATAAAAGCTGTGATCAATGCCGACAGCGCCATTGCCAGGCCGGCAAATGCACCCATTTCAGAATTGACCTGAAAGGCTCGGGCAGTGCCGATGCCGTGTGCCGAAAGGCCCAGCGCGACACCTATGGTGCTATTGTCTTTAAAGCGCAGAAGAGCCAGCAGCTTAGTGCCCACTATTGCGCCAAATATGCCGGTAGCAGCGACGAACGCCGCGGTTAGCGACGGTATGCCGCCGATATTTTCCGATATACCCATGGCGACCGGCGCGGTGACAGATTTAGGTGCCAGCGATAACTGTGTTTGTAAACCGGCGTCAAGGAATTTTGCGAGCAACACGGCACTCAGCGCGCCGATACTAGCGCCTGAAAACAGCGTGATCGACAGCGGCAGCCACAATTTTTTCAAATTGGCGGCCTGTTGATACAGAGGAATTGCCAGCGCAACGGTGGCCGGACCCAATAAAAAATGCACGTACTGACCGCCCTCGAAATAATCGGCGTAGGATGTATCTGTCAGCAGCAGGAAAACGATGAGCATAGCGATCGACGTCACCACCGGGTTTAGCAGCGGGTTGCCGTTTGCAAATACATACAGCCGATGCGCCACGCTGTAAGCGGCGAGCGTAATAGTCAGGCCCAACAATGGCGATGCCGAAAGATAGACCCATATCTCTGCTAAAGCGGGTTCAGCCATGTCAGGACCTCTTTGCCAGTAGTTTGGTGCTGACTTGCATGATTGCTGCGGTTGACGCCATGGTGATCATCGTGCCCAGCACGACGGCAACGCTGATCGGCAGCCATTCCTGCGCGATGCGGTCGAAGTGAACCATCAGCCCCACACCAGCCGGCACGAACAGCAGCGACAAATGGCTCAGCAGCGCGTTCGCGCCCGAGTCCAGCGCTGTGCTCGAGCGGCCTCTGATGACTAGCGTTAGAAACAGCAAAACCATACCCAATACCGGGCCGGGCACTGGCAGGCGCAGCGCCAGTGTGCTGACTTCGCCTACCAGTTGATAGATAAGAAGCAAGGTTAAACCATTCAGATAGTGCATCGCAGTGTTTCCTGAGAGGGGCAGGGTGGCAATTATTTCATAGGATTAGCACAAAATTATACAACAATGCGACGCGCGCCAACGCAGGCGAATTGCGCAATTGAAATTCGCCTGCCACGCTCGGAAAAGTAGACCTGGTGGTGGGGTGTGGTTGCTGCAGTTAGTGGTCCCGGCTGCTGCCTTATGATGTTATGTAAGCAGCGGGGCGTCGTGCGTGTGCGCTCGGTGCGAGCACGCCTGCAACCGAAACTATGGTTGGAGGCCGCACCGGCTGGTTTGTTACTCTTGCATAGGCTCCGGTTCGCCGTCCATTGTATTAGCTTCTGAACCCAGTCTGTCGGGGTCTGCCTGGCCTTCTCTGCCTGTATCCATGCCGCCTTCCATACCCTTGTCCATGCTGTCTTTCATGCCGCCATGCATGCCATCGTCGCCACTCATTTCTTTGGCTTCAAATTTGGAGAACTCTGACTCGCTGATGGATTTGTCTGAATCGCTGTCAACGTCGTCCCAATGCTCGGTCAGTTTGGGGTCAGCCTGCGCTTCCATCTCGGAAAGGGAGCCGTTGCCGTCTTTGTCCATGGCGGAAAAGTTTTGCTGTTCTTTTTCCATGCCTGATTTATCCATGCCCGTGTGGCTTTCGTCCATGTGGTGTTCTGCAAGTGTCAGCATTGACATGCTGCCGGCTATCGCGGCTATTGCCAGTTTCGTTGGTAAGTGTCTCATCGTTTACTCCTGCCGTTGCCGGCTATGATTGATAAAACGAAGCATCGACCGGGATGCTCCACAGCAGGAGGTGAGCAACGTCTGTGCCAGTAGCGCCTGCGTTTGCGTATTCAGCCGCCAGGTAAAGCGATCCTGTTCGATGGATGCGCCATTTTCGCAGGTACCTATTGGTAATATCAGCGGTTAGCAAAACTAACGGCATGAGCTCAACGAGCATATTCGTAGCCACACGTGTAATAACTACAATCGATATGAAATATGTACAAATGTCGGCCACGGCTGTGCCGCATCAGAACGGCATCAATGCAGCCACTCTGTTGCCTGTTACCGCTCATGGCACGGTTTGGTGCCTGGACTTACTAGCGGCTGACATACCGACAAAGCCTTCGCCCTGTGCATTGCCGGTGAAGGCGCTTGCAGTCAAAGCGACGGCGCCACCGCCTGACTCCAGTGCCAGCTCTGCTCAGAGTGTGAAAAATTACACGAACAGGCGACAACCAAAAACACTTTAATAGCGTACGCTGAGGACGTATAGCGTGATACAGAAAATTGCACACGGCGTCTCGCGGTGCAAAGTAATAAAGGCGCTGTGGTAACCAGGAGTAGACGCAATGAGCGACGAAAAAACCGAGTCTGACGCAACAACGCAGAACGAGGATACCCCCCATTACGAGGAGCCGACTGGCGGCTGGGGGTCGCTGAAAGGCATGCTGCAGGTGCTACGCCTGGAACGGCCCGACGCCGGCGTAGTCGAAACTCTGATGCGGCAAAACAAGCCGGGTGGCCACATGTGTACGTCGTGCGCGTGGACCAAGCCCGCTGACCCGCACCACTTCGAGTTTTGCGAAAACGGTGCGAAGGCGACAATTTGGGATTTGACCCGGGACCGCTGTACACCGCAGTTTTTTGCCGAACACAGCGTCGAGAGTTTGAAAACCTGGTCTGATCATGACCTCGAGATCAGCGGTCGCCTGACGCATCCACTGCGCTATGACGCCGCGAGCGACCATTACCGAGCCTGCAGTTGGGAGGAGGCCTTTAGCGGCATTGCCGCGCAGCTACGCGAGCTCGAGCCAAAATCGGTGGCGTTCTATACATCCGGTCGGGCGGGCCTGGAAACGTCTTATCTGTGGGCGTTGTTCGCCCGCATGTACGGGCATAATAACCTGCCAGACAGTTCGAATATGTGTCACGAGACCACGTCGGTAGCCTTATCGAAAGTTATCGGGTCACCGGTTGGTACGTGCATTCTTTCAGATTTTGAGCAGTGCGACATGCTGCTTTTTTTCGGCCAGAACACCGGCGCTAACAGCCCGCGTTTTCTGCACCCTCTGCAAGAAGCTGCCAAACGCGGTTGTCACATCGTTACGTTCAATCCGGTACGTGAGCGCGGACTGATCGAGTTCGCCAATCCGCAGAGTCCGCTGCAGATGCTCACCGGATCAGGCACCGCAATTTCAGAAATCTACTTGCAGGTTAAACCTGGCGGTGACATAGCAGCCCTCACCGGACTGTGCAAACGCGTGCTGGAGCTGGAGGAGCAAACGCCCGGTATTCTGCACAGCGCGTTTATCGAAGAGCATACCGAAGGCTTCGACGAGTTTGCGCAGAAAATGCGTTCTACAAGCTGGGAAGAGATTGAACGCGTTGCAGGGCTAAGCCGCGAAAACCTTGAAAGGGTGGCGCAGCTGTATGTTAACGCGGAACGCACCATCGGCGTTTACGGTATGGGATTAACGCAACACGTGCATGGCTCGCAGAGCATCGCAATGTTGGTTAATTTGCTGCTAATGCGCGGCAATCTCGGGAGGCCGGGTACCGGCATCTCGCCAGTGCGTGGCCACTCCAACGTGCAGGGGCAACGTACCGTCGGCATTTCCGAAAAGCCGGAGTTGGTGCCGCTGGACAAGCTGGCGGAGTTATTTGACTTTGAGCCGCCGCGCGACACAGGCCGCACCACGGTCGAGGTAGCGGAAGGCATAATCGATGGTGCAGTGCAGGGTTTTATCAGCCTGGGCGGCAACTTCGCCCGCGCCATTCCTGATCAAGGTCGCACCGATGCAGGCTGGGCAAAGCTGGCGCTGAACGTGCAAATCGCGACTAAACTTAACCGCTCGCATCTGCTGGTTGGAAACGCCACCTGGTTGCTGCCATGTCTTGTGCGTGCCGAGGAAGACATGCAGGCGAGTGGGCCACAAACTGTCACAATGGAAGACAGCCTGAGCCATATCCACGGGTCAATCGGTAAGCGAGAACCCGCCAGCGAGCACTTGAAGTCCGAGCTGGCCATTGTCGCCGCTCTGGCAAAGGCGACCCTGCCGTCAAACCCCAAGGCGCGGTGGGACCAATGGACCGGTAATTACGGATTGGTTCGCGACCTGATCGCGGCGACCTATCCCGACGAGTTTGACGATTTCGATAAGCGAAAGTTTACTCCCGGCGGTTTCTACCGCGGCAACGCCGCACGCGAACGGGTTTGGAAAACCGACTCTGGCAAAGCGCAATTTAGTAACCCAACGGTGTTGTCCGCGCTCGGTCAGGAGACACTGAAAAATGAATACACACTAGTCACGTTGCGCTCCAATGATCAGTTTAATACCACAATCTACGGATTTTCCGACCGGTTACGCGGCCTCTCGGGAACGCGCAACATCGTGTTGATGAACCCGGAAGACATCGTTGCGGCCGGGCTTGCCGAAGAGCAGCTGGTAGCGCTGGAGAGTGCCGTTGAGGATGGCATAGAACGGATCGTGCGTAATCTAAAGGTAACGGCTTATGATCTGCCACGCGGTTGCGTCGGTACATACTACCCGGAGACTAACGCGCTGGTGCCTCTCGATCATTACGATATCGAGTCGAAAACACCGGCCTACAAGGGCGCGCCGGTGCGTATTACCAGTGACTGCGAATCATAGCCGGGCGTACACGTAGTTATCATAGCTAATTAATGTGCAATCCTGCCAGCCCGGCTTTCCCCGCAGTGTCGAGCGCTGGCCAGCGGATGAACCGAATAAGCAAAGATAGCGTATAGGGGGTCTTTAACCAGCTAAAAAGAGGATATTATGGCTAACATCAAGAGAAAGGTTTTGCAAAGCGAACATAGCGAGAAGGTGGTTGCCGCGCTGCAACCGTGTCTATACGACCTGATTGATTTAGCACTACAAGGCAAACAGGCACACTGGAATCTGACGGGTGCGCGGTTCCGCAGTCTGCACCTGGAACTCGATGAGATTATCGAAAGCACAAGACTTGCGTCGGACGATATAGCAGAGAGAATAGTCGCACTGGGCGCGCCCGCGGATGGACGCTCGTCATCAGTAGCCGAAAGCTCGCGTCTTGATTCCTTTCCGGAGGGAATGCAGTCGGTAGAGTCGACCCTGACTAACTACGCGGACAGACTCGCAGCAGCTATCCATGGGGTACGCGAGAGCATCACTGCCACCGGCGAGCATGATCCCGTCAGCGAAGATTTGTTGATTGGCGTGTCAGCCAGGTTAGAAAAGCATCTGTGGATGCTGCAGTCGCAAGAGTCGTAAATCCGTGATTGATATTCTTCAGTAACTGAGTCACTGAAGAATAACGCCATACAGAAATCAGGTGCAGTAGTTTCTACCTGAATTAACTTGTCTGTATAACAGACCGAGATCTACTGGTTTTGGGGACCATGATCCATAGCTGGAACCAGGCCGGTAGATCTTGCTTTACTCACTAATCCAGTTTAGAGCTGTTCGCCGATGCCAACATCGCCGCGATGGCTTAACATTTGAGCGTGCGTAGAGCACACCCTACGACGAATACGGGGTATTTGCCATTCACGTAGGGCGCGCCGTGCGCACGGCTTAACCCGCCAAACA